>CAYTLU010000255.1:0-6296 GCA_964438665.1 uncultured Bacteroides sp. | reverse complement strand
GCCTCCGTTTTTACGTGTTATGACACGCATATTTGTATGGTGTATGGCAAAATCCTCTGCAATCTGCAAGGAATTATCGGTGCTGCCGTCATTTACGACTATCACTTCATATTCATCCTCTTGCAGATTTTGGGAATAGAGTGAACTCAAACAGCGAAGCAACCATTGCTCCATATTGTACATAGGCACAATGATGGATAATTTAATACGACTCATCTCCTTTTTAGATACCATTTTAAGACCGAATAGTATAGTGCAGGGGCGGTTATGGCCAGTCGGATGGTGGAATCGGCCACATCTCCATATCCGGCTCTGCGATATGCTCGCACAATTTGTGCGAGCGACTTTCCCATTTCTTTCTGCTTGGATGCGTCGAGCGCCAATCCACTCTGCATACCGCTTTTCAGCAACGTGCGGATTCTCCGACAGAACCATTTTTTTGAACTGAATGATTCCCTCTGCGCGTAATGAAGAAGATTCTCTGCCACCGCAAGGCAATCGACTGCATTCCTGCTTGCAGTGTCGGCTGAGTTTACGGCCGACCCCTCTCGGCGGCAATAAGCATAAAGCCTTACACCGAATCGGCAACAGTTATTTGATTTTATCAGATATTTATATTGAAATTCCAAATCCTCAGCCATTCGGATTCCGGGGGTGAAGCGAATAGCATTTTTTTCAATGAGTGCGCGACTGAAAAGTATCGTTGGGTTAAAATAACTTTCCACTTTTTCAAGAAACCGATCTTTCGGTAGGTGCAGAATATCATCTATGGTATCGAGCGGGGAAACAGGAGCGTCGTTTTTTACATCGAAGTGGCCAAAAAAGATAGTGTCGGCCTTTGTCTTTTCAGCAAACAAGTTCAGCCGGCTCAACGATTCTGTGGCAATATAATCATCACTATCGACAAACCATATCCATTTCCCCGAAGCTCGGGAGAGAGCCGTATTCCGTGCTGTACTAACCCCTCCATTCTCTTTATGCATCACCTTGAATCTCGGGTCTAACGCAGCATATTCATCGCAAATTCTTCCGCTTGAGTCGGTGCTGCCATCATCAACTACTATCGCCTCCCAATCAGCAAAGTCCTGCCTCATAATGGAGTTTAGGCATCGAGGCAACCAGGGAGCCACATTGTAAACCGGGACAATAATGCTGAATTCGGGAGATTCTTTCTTCATCACCAGACTACATTGATATTATTTACAAGAAATATTTTCCAGCTCCTTAACCTTCTTTTCAAAGTTCGTCACAATGGTGCGTTCAGAAAAGAGCTCGCGTACTGCTGTGCGGTTTATTCCTTTTACATCACAATTCAGCGCTGTTTTGATAGCCTCTTTGAGCGACTCTACATTGCCAATTTCGGCAAAGAATATTCCGGCCTCGGGATATTGCATGGCAATGTCATGCATATCGCTTTCCTTATAGGAATACACGACAATTGGGATATTGTCCATAATTTGGTACACAAATTTAGAGAGCATCACGGGCGAATATCCCAATGAAGACTCAAAATCGGGGACAAAAATTGCCTGTGCCTCTCTGCAACATTGCAATACCCCCTCAAACGACAGAGAATCATTAATCTTGATATTCTTTATTGCCTGCAATCTATCCTTTATGGAATTATCGACACTGCCAACCTGTACGAACTTGCATGGAAAGTTTTCGCGGGAAAACTCTTCCATAACCTTGCATATAATCTCTCCGCCTCTGTTATGGTAAATCTGACCGGGATGAACCAAAGAGTAAGTGTTATCTTTGGACTTTGACGGATTCAATGCCTCTCCGAGTCTATAGTCGCCAATATGTGACAGCCACACCACCTTATTGCGGTCGTAAGCAGAGCCATACACTTCTTTGAAATATTTAGATACATGATAACTTGTCACCGAAATAGCATCTGCTTCCTTGAACGTATCTTTCACGATGTTAAGTTCCAAGCACTTAAGGATTTTATGTCCGATTGTATCGGCGTAATTTCCCCAAGGCACCGGATCGCTGAAATGGGCAATCCATAATTGGGCATATCTTCTTACCCGAAGCCCCACCATGGCACTCGCTATGGGCATTGAGCGGGTGACCAGCACCGGGTGTGGGGTTTGCTTGAGAATTTGCTTAACAACTTTTGCGCAGTTTTTCACGTCGACCGCCATTTGGTCTTTATGGCCATACCACAACAACCCCTTCAGAGGAGAATTCCTACGGCCGGAAAACGGCACTCTGACTATCTTTATTCCGGGATGAACCAGTGCATCGTATGTTTTGTCTGAAACTTGCTTCGGCCAATCCATCGACACAAGAGTTACATTGTGGCCCGCCCGTGCCAAAGCCGAAACAAAGCGAGTGGAACAATACGATTCCGGATCGGCCTGCGGAAAGAAATTGTAACTAAAAACTACTACGTTCATCTTGCAATCATTATTTTAATGTAAAACTTCAACCATTGTTTCGCAGACCATCTATCGGCGTATTTCGCCAATAATAATTGACGGATATTATATGCTACTCCTCTATGCCGTTTTACTGATGCCATTTCGTATGCCTGCCCTATAATTTCGTTTGCGATGACCCTACGCAACTGTATAATATCGAAATAAACGGAGGTTCGAGGATTGCCATAGATTTTGTCTACGAATCGCTCGAAATCCTTCAATTCTGTTCGCGATTGCAAGGGTTGGCGCCGAGTGACTTTTATGAATGCAGAGATCTCCGAATCGGAACATCCCTCCGCTATGCCCGTCTTTTCAAGAAAGCGCCTCCTCGCCTGCTCGGAAAATTTGGCCTGCATAGAATTCTGCTTCATTGAAATACTCTCGGCATGGCTTCTCATATAGAGGAGCGGTTCATCGAGATTGGCGAATTTCAATCCTTTGACAATGCAGTCAAAATAGAGCGCATGATCTTGCGAGCATCGGTATGCTGCATTATAATTAAGCCCATACTGCTCCAAATGACTTTTTCTGATGATGATCGATGGGTGCTTGAGGGTAAAACTCACGAATAGCAGGGCTTTGATTTCCTCGTTTGAGATCGGTTCTACAGAGTTGTTGAAGCGAGTGAGGTCATCGGTAAAGTAAGAAACCGGAGTGCCGAGAATGGATATTTCAGGATGGTCATCCATCCATTCAACTTGCTTCTCAAACCTTTCGGGGTAGGCAATGTCGTCTGCATCAATTCTAACAATGTAGGGCGCACGTGCCATTTCCACTCCCGTAATAAGATTTTTTGTCAGACCATTGTTCTCGATATTTCTAATATATTTGATTCTTGGATCGTTGAAACTTTTTACGATGTCCGCTGTGGAGTCTGACGAACAATCGTCAAATATTAAAAATTCAAAATTTGTTAAAGTTTGATTTAGGATGCTTTCAATGGTCGCGCGTAAATACTTTTCACCGTTATACACGCTCATTACTACCGATACTTTAGGTAGACCACTCATAATCGATCAATTTATATTTTGTCTGTAAAAGCCGCAATTCGCATAGTCTGTACCTACGAGCTTAACGGTTCCGGCGGCCACAGTTTCTGGGCGTTCGGGCGCCATTTTAATAGCCTTCGGACGGGAGCTAAAAACTAAAAGAATAGTTTTCTTTTGTCGTTTTTATATCTTAATTTCATAGCCCGGAAACCTGCCCATGTCGAAGGAGTTGGAGATTCCGAGGAAATTCATTTCGTATGCAATGCACAAAGTGCGGAACCATGTTGCAAAAAGGGAACTTTCGTCTCGAAGACTCGTCGTAAGCGGATGACCTCCATATTCGTGACGCGACCGTACATAGAAGGAAAATCCCTTGTCGGCATTGCGACAGGCCATCTGCCAGATCAATGACTTTTTCACCGCACGTTGCACGGCTTCATTATTCTCTTCTGAGTTTGCGAACCTCACCAATGGGTCAATTGCATCAATATCCTCACATGCTCCCGAATTGAAGCCTTCCAAAGTCCATCCTCCCCAACTATTTTGTAGAGGGAGAATAGATTCAACTGTTTTATCGGTGTAAGGTAACCGAATATTATCATACGAAAAAAGCGGAAAATAATGATATGCTGCTCTAACTGCCTCTAATTTCTCCTGTTGTGTCATGTCGGCATACCTCTTGGAATGCCACATGCCGGTCTCTTTATTTTGGCGTGCATACAACCATTCCGCCATTACCTCCACTGCGTGGGCCGCCTTGGTGTCGTTAAGATAATCACGAGAATATTGCAGAACAGAATAAAGATTCATGAAATAGTTGCTCACAGTCCAGCTGTTCCGGTCGAAATCGAATCCGTTCATCCACGCTACGAGTTTATCCGCGTCATAAAACGGGGCAAGATAACTCAATGGATATTTGGGGGTTCCCCCAAGCCGACAAAGTGCTATGATTATGTGCCCCATTAGATGATGTTTACCCCAGCCTTCATTCCATGGACCAATGTGTTCGTAGGAATTCCCGCGTAATCTGTCATCATAATAAAGACCGTCGTCCTTCGACTGATAAGAATTAAGATGGTCTATCCATCCCTTACGCATGGATAAATCCATTTCGGATAATTCGCCCAACAACCCTTGAAGCATAACGGCGTAAATTGATGCATACAAACAGCTTTCAGAACAGCTTTTTGCATACTTATATCCGTATTCGCCTACTCTCAAAGAATTGACATAAAGAAGAATATCTTCTCTGAACGCAGAATAGTCGAAATCCAAATAGCCCTCGACACCTTTGGATGCCACGGCATGGATAATGTCATATTTTTGAGCATCCACAGCATGGAGGCGAGCCATAAGAATGCGCTTGATTCTCTCTTTTGGTACCATGGTTTTCTATGCTATTGGGGTTTTGTGGGCTAATTTGGCCGCAAGTGTAGCAATGGTTAATTTTAACCTTTTTCTTTCCGATTTATTCAGAAGAAAAATCCATCCTGCTCCGCACAACATACAAATGCAGGTGAGCGATGTTGTGATGAGTCGTAAGAATGAGGGCTCCATTATCTGCATGACGGCACATCCTGCTAACGCGGACAATAGGGAAATAATCATAATTGGAAACAATGTTTGTTTTGCCCAAAAGGAGGGTGACAAATTGAGTAATTTTTTTCCGAACACTACGCGAGCACCGGAGCAGAGTGCCATGAAAAAAGCTATAGTCCAACTAACGCTAAGCGGGTCACCTCCCAAACGTAGAATGACCCATGAGGCAGGAATACTTGCCATACAGAGCAAACCGGTAGTAATCTGATACCATTTGATTTTTCCGCTTGCTATGATGCCGGCCATATTGCCATAAGTAAGATTGTCCAGTATTGTTTGAAGCAAAACTATCTTGCAAAATGCTGATGCCAAAACCGGTGGCTCGTGTAACCAAAGTATCAACAAGTAATCGGCCTCGAGAACCACGGGGATGGCAAACAGAAGGGTGAGAAACGCTCCGAACTTGGACGCATTTAACGCCGTCGCAATCATCTTCTGATGTTCATTAGCACCGGCAAGGGTGGTGATTTGCGGTGCAAAGGCGCCCAATAAGGATGTAGACATGCTTTGCGTATAGGAGGCCAAAGAGTTGCCGACTTGATAGGATGCGTTGACAAAACCAAACTTAACGGGAGAAAAAAACTTGTTAAGAAGAATCGCAGGTACATTCGCGCGTGCAAGATAGCCCAAACTGCCAAAAAGCGTCCATCCGGAGAATGAAAACATTGCCTTGATTCTCTCCCAATCGCCCCACTCGGAAAGCCTGATTTTACATCCCGGGAAAACGTAGTAAGCCCTTAAAGCCTGTCCACACCCAATTAGCATAGACGACGCCACAGTGAACCCCGAGAACATAAGCCAGGCGTTGCCCTGATACGTTGTGAGCCAATATGCGAATCCAAAATTGCAAAGAATACCTAAAACCTCCCATAAGGTGAGTTCGGCTATATTTTGCGTCGCCGTGTACATCGCCGAAAGGGGTGTAATACAAATTGACCAGAAAGCGGCAATAAGCGAAAACCGGAAAACCCAATGTGCAGTTTCCAACCTGTCGGGAGGAATGTTGATAAAGTGATCTATTGCATATTCTCCAATAGGATACCCAATTACAACCACCAATACTCCAATTGAGAGGTGAACAGTTAAACCGGTATTGAACCATTTTATAAGGTCGTCGATATTTTTCCCTCCAATAGAAAAGGCAAAGAATCGTGCACACGCTCCGGTAAATACGGTATTGATAAAGGTGATGAACACAATTATGCTGCCCACCACTCCCATCAGTCCATAGTCAACCTCGCCCAAAGATTGGAGAATCCATCTTGCCGAAAAGAGC
>CAYTLU010000254.1:0-17445 GCA_964438665.1 uncultured Bacteroides sp. | reverse complement strand
GTATATTTTATCGTCGATAGATATATTTAGAACAGCGTGAGAATTGAGGCAACTGCTTAATGCTACAAGGAATAACAGTATCTTCATGTTAATGCAGGATATTATAAATTTTAAACAATGATATTGGGAGTCCTGTTGTTGTAACAAGATAGTTGGAATTTGATATATTATTTTTTTTACAGTATTCGACATAATTATTGGCATGGGTTATAAAATCTTGTCTAAATACTTGACTTTCCGGATTTCTAAGTTGATTCAAGGGATGAGTATTATTTTTATAATTCTGTTCTATAATATTATGATAATACAACAATGATTCTTCATTAATATCCAAAATACTTGCTCCCATTTCTCGTTCCCTGGCAAAAGCCATTACAAATATCTTAGCTTCGAATTCTCGATTTACGGAATAATCACCATAGTTCGTTTCTGATTGAAAAGCATGAAATGCTTCTTCTGCAATTCTATTTATATTCTGATCTTCTATATTAAATATCTTATCCGTAACTTCTATGATTCCACCTGATTCAGATTCTATGAAGCAAGCTATTGAATTATCCGAATTTTTTCCTGATATTTTAGTGACATGAGTAATTATATATGTTTCTAATGATTCAATTAGATACATGTATAACTCTGAGAATAATTCCGATGTTTCGGTCATTAACGATATTTTTGAGTCCCATATTTTTAATTGCTCATTCGTTAAATTACTTAAATCAATTGTCATTCCGGTGGGGTCGATGTGGTTGATGGGATCTCCGGCGCAGAATAAGTATGGGGAGATGTCACGGTATTTCTCCAATAGGGGATCAGGCGTGGTGAACCGGCCGAGGGCTGGGTTCTGCCAGCGGGCGGCGAAGTCGTGGAGGTTGAGACCGAGGTCGGTCGCGAGCTCCTTGCCGCCAAACTTCCTTCTGTTTGTTGTGGGGCTGACCGATGTGGCATGCGTTGGGGGTCCCATCTGTTTCATCTCGCTAGGCAGTTGATTTTCGCAAATATACGAAGAATATTCGATGAAAAAAATAGCGAATGTCGGCCAAAGGCCGGTTCGCGGTGGCAAAGCCAATTTTTTGAATCAAAGATAAGCATAGGATATGGGGAAATGCGAATTTTATGAGGATTATTTTGAAAAATAATAATCGGAACTCAATGCGAATTGGGGGAAACATATATTTTTGGCCTGTTCGGACAAAAATTGGAGAAAAAGGATATTTCAAGCCGCGCCGCAACCTTTTCATGACTAAATATGTTACTTTTGTAGGCTTGAAATTATTATCGATTCTGCATTTTGCCGCATAACCCATTTATCTACTGAACAATGAAGATTCTTCGTAAAGCATCTTGTCTGGCGCTGCTTTCCCTGTTGGCTCCGCTTGCTTCCATAGCTTCCGACGCCGTGTCATTAGACTCCTGCCGGGCTATGGCGCTCAGAAACAACAAGCAGTTGCGCGTCACCGCAGAAGCTGTCCGCAAAGCCGGATTTCAAAAGAAAGAAGCATTTGCCGCATATCTGCCGGGCATTGATTTCAATGGCGGATATCTTTATAATCAGAAGGATATCTCCATCTTCTCCCATGACCAGCTGCTGCCGACAAAGACTTTCGACCTTCAGACGCAGTCCTATCAGTTCAACCTCGTCAAGAATCCCATGACCGGCGAGCCGATAAAGGGACCTGACGGACAATACATTCCGGAGACAGTGGCTCTGATTCCCAAGGAAGCGATGACCTACGACATCCACAATGTGTTTTTCGGGGCTGTCACTCTGACGCAACCCATCTATATGGGCGGCAAGGTCGTTGCCATGAACAAGCTGACCCACTATGCCGAAGAAGCGGCAAAGGCTATGCACAATTCGGAAGCCGAAAATATCATATATGCCGTTGACGCGGCCTATTGGCAGGTGGTCTCGCTCAAAGCCAAGAAGAAATTGGCCGTCAGCTATGTCGCGCTGCTTGACACGCTACATTCAAACGTGGAAGCGATGATACGTCAGGGTGTGGCGACAAAAAGCGACCTCCTGACAGTCGATGTCAAGCTTAATCAGGCAAATGTGGATTTGACAAAGGTTGATAACGGACTGGTGCTATCCCGCATGGCGCTGGCTCAGGTGTGCGGGCTGCCAATCGACACCCGGATGCAACTCGCCGATGAAGATTCGGATTTCCTGCAAAGCTCCGCACCCATTGCCACGAGCTACAACATGGCGGATATCTATGCACGCCGGCAGGATCTGCGTGCACTCGAAATGGGCATCAATGCGTTGCGCCAGAAAGAAAAAGTGGCCATGAGCGACATGCTTCCGAAAGTTGCGCTCATCGGAGCATACACGTTCAGCAACCCTAACATGTTCGATGGCTTTTCCAAGCGGTTTTCCGGCGCATTCTCCGTAGGCGCAATGGTTTCCATCCCGCTTTGGCACTGGGGCGGCAGCTACAACAAATACCGCGCCGCACAGTCCGAGACGCGGATGGCCGAATTCCGGCTGTCGGACGCAAAAGATCTCATAAATCTTCAGGTCAGCCAGTCGGCATTCAAAGCACAGGAAGCCGTCAAGACCTACAACATGACCCTGCGCAACCTCGACAAAGCCAACGAGAATCTCCGCCAGGCGACTCTCGGATTTCATGAAGGCATGATGACGGCCGACAACGTCATGGAGGCGCAGACGGCATGGCTCAAAGCCAACGCTGAAAAGATCGATGCGCAGATCGATGTCCGCCTGTGTGATGTCTATTTGTCGAAAGTGCTTGGCACGCTCACCCAATCCGCCGATTATTAACATAATAACAAAACGCATAATAAATATCATGGCACAGAATGAAATGAACAGCGATCAGAAAGCCCTACGCCGTGAGTCAAAGACACTCATGATCGCGTTGCTGTGTTTAATTTTAGCCGCTATCGCGCTTGCAGTCATCGGCTTCTTTTTCCTGAAGCCGCCGGCTGATATCATCGAAGGGCAGGCCGAGGCTACCTCAGTCAGAATTTCCGGGAAACTCCCCGGCCGCGTAACCGAATTTTTCGTCAAGGAGGGTGATATGGTCAAGGCCGGTGACACACTGGTGCATATCCACTCATCGCTCGCCGAAGCGAAGCTGGCTCAGGCCGAGGCCATGAGAAACGTGGCCAAAGCCGGAGAGGAAAAGGTTGATGCCGGAGCGCGCTCGCAGATCATACAGTCGGCAGAAGCACTCGTGTCACAAGCCGCCGCCGCACGCCAGATTGCGCAAAAGACCTATGAGCGCATGGAAAATCTCTACAAAGAGAATGTGGTGACCGCCCAGAAACGCGATGAAGCAAAGGCTGCATTTGACGCGGCCGTTGCAGGCGAGAACGCCGCAAAAAGCCAGCTGAGCCTTGCAAAAGCAGGGGCACAGCGCGAAGACAAAGCCGCCGCAGCCTCTATGGTCAGCGCTGCTCAGAGCAGTGTTGCCGAAGTGCAAAGCTTGCTCGACGACCAGTATCTGATTGCCCCATGCGACGGACAGATCGATGAGATCTATCCCGAAGTCGGCGAACTGGTCAGTCTGGGCGCGCCCATCATGAGCCTGCTGAAAGTCAGCGACAAGTGGGTGACATTCAATGTCCGCGAGGACTATCTCAACCAAATGAAACTTGGAAACAAGCTCAAAGTGATGATTCCGGCTCTTGACAAGATGGAGACCGATGTCGAGATCTATTATATCCGTGACATGGGTAGCTACGCAACGTGGCGCGCCACCAAAGCCACCGGCGAATGGGACAGCCGCACATTTGAGGTGAAAGCGCGTCCGCTCGACACCATTGCCGATCTCCGTCCCGGAATGACCGTGATCTACCGCCCATAGCCCCGCACCATCCAACACGCCGCCAAAAACCGCCAGCCAATGAAACGCCATCTGCTCATCGAGTGCATCAGCCGCGGATTCCGCGGGCTTTGCTCACGCAAGGTCTATATCGTGTGCCTTGTGATCGTGCCGGTGCTGTTCACGTTCTTCTTCATCAACTTGATGGATAAGGGTGTGGCGATGAAAGTGCCGTCGGGGATAGTCGATCTCGACCATTCGCAGATGTCGCGCCGGATCACCCGCAATCTTGCCAGCTCGGAGCTGATTGACATCACGAGTCATGACGAATCGTTTCATCAGGCCGTCAACAGGGTTAAAAGCGGTGAAATCTACGGATTCTTCATGATCCCGCCGGATTTCCAACAGAAAGCGATCGGAGGCGGCAGTCCCACAATAACATATTATTGCAATATGACCTATTTTGTGCCGGGCACAATGATTTTCAAAGGGTTCAAGACGGTTGCCGTCACCACGGCGGGCGGGCTTGTTCAGACAACACTGGTCAGCAAAGGCATAAACGAATCAACAGCTTCTTCGCTCATACAACCCATAGCGATTCAGCAACAGGCTATCGGGAATCCCTGGATGAGCTACAACTACTATCTGACCAACTCATTCGTTCCCGGAATCATCGCGCTGATGGTGGCGCTGGTCGCTGCATATACGATATGCGAAGAGATCAAGCGGGGGACATCGGCCGAATGGCTTCGCAAGAGCGGCAACTCAATGATAGTGGCCCTTTTCGGCAAACTACTGCCTCAGGCACTCGTGGCATCAGCCGTAGGACTCGGATGCCAGGCAATCATGTTCGGATTCAACCATTTCCCGATGAATTGCCCTGCCTGGCATATTGCGCTTGCTATGGTGATGCTGGTCATGGCTTCTCAGGCATTTGCCGTCATTGTGTGCTGCATCATTCCCAATCTCCGCCTTGCCGTCAGCATCTGCTCGCTCACCGGGATTCTGGCATTCTCAATCGCGGCATTTTCGTTTCCGGTCGAGGAAATGTATCCGGAAGTCGGCATATTCAGCTATATCCTGCCTGTCCGCTACTATTTTTTAATCTACATCGATCAGGCGCTGAACGGCATCCCGCTCTACTATTCGCGATTCTACTATATCGCACTGCTGATATTCCCGCTGGTGGCCCTTATCGGGCTCAACCGCCTGAAAAAGCATTGCGCGAATCCTGTTTACGTTCCATAATGACAGCAACAGTGGTATGAAAAATTCCGATAACGGCATATTGACATGGTTCGCCACGCTGTTTCAGGTGTGGCGCAGGGAATTCCGCATGGTGTTCTCCGATCTCGGAGTCGTGCTCTTTTTCCTGATCCTGCCGCTGATGTATCCGATAGTCTATACTCTTATCTACAATCCCGAAACGGTCAAGGATATTCCGATAGTGGTTGTCGATCGGTCGCGCACGGCCCAAAGCCGCGAACTGGCACGCATGGTCGATGCCACAGATGCGATAAAGATATATGACTATGCCGCCAATCTCAACGATGCGCGCAAGATTCAGAACGAACATGAAGCATTCGGCATTCTTGAAATCCCATCGGACTATGCAAAAAAATTGGGGCGCGGCGAACAGGCCGTGGCAACTTTCTATTCCGACATGTCGCTGCTGCTGCGCTATCGTGCCTTTGTCAGCGCGCTGACCGATGTGCAGCTTGCCGCCGGGACAAAGATCCAACAGGAGAAGATAGCGATGATCGGGCTGCCGGCACAGACGGTCAGCGGCTCTCCGGTCAATTCGGAGGCCGTCATGCTCGGAGATCCGACACAAGGCTTTGCATCGTTTATCATTCCCGGGATTCTGGTGCTGATCATCCAGCAAAGCCTGATTCTCGGCGTCACGATGCTTGCCGCCGGGGGCACGGAACGCCGCCGGCGCAACGGCGGGATTGACCCGCTGGCGATACCCGCCGGCGCAGGGACAACCGTCATCGGCAAAACGCTGTGCTACATCAGCATCTACATTCCTATCTGCATCTATGTACTCCACATCGTTCCGCTCATATTCTCGCTGCCGCATATCGGCGAACTGTCGGAGTTTATGATTTTTATCCTGCCCATGCTGGTTGCATCATCGTTTCTGGCCATCACGATCAGTGTGTTTGTGACCGAACGCGAGAGCTCAATGCTTGTGATCGTGTTCACATCCGTTGTGTTCCTGTTCCTCTCAGGCCTGACATGGCCGCGCTACGCGATGAACGGATTCTGGCAGCTGGTAGGCGACTGCATCCCCGCAACATGGGGCATCGAAGGATTCATCCACATGAACTCCAACGGAAGCGTTCTTGCACAGGAAAGCCATTCCTATGCCATGCTATGGCTTCTGTCGGGCATCTATTTCATCACCGCCTGCATAATCACCCGCTTTCTCTATCCGGCGCAACGCTTAAAGCCGTCGGGAATAAGCCACTGATGACCCCTACTAAGCCAGGCAAGCATCGAGGGAGGCAGTGATGGCCTCGCGATCCAGATTCTGACCGATAATGACGATTTTTATCATGCGGTCGCCGTAGCGGTCGTCCCAATCGCGGAGCAAACCCGGCTCGCGCTGCATCATCGCCATAAGCTCCTCCTCAGGCGCAGTTGCATACCATAGGCCGGCTTCCGTAAGTTTTTTCTGCCGCCCGGCCTGCTCGAAGAGATATGACATGTCGTCATTGTGGGAGAAATAGCACACCCCCTTCGCACGGATAATGTTCGATGGCCACTCGCGCGACAGAAACCGGTCGAACTTGTTCAGATCGAAGCCCGGCCTGCGATAATACACCATCGTCTGGATGCCGTATTCCTCAGCCTCGCCCTCGTCATCATCGTGATGGTGATGCTCATGGTGGTGGTGTTCATGATGATGCTCCTCCTCGTGCGATTCCTCATCGCCATGATGCCCTTCCAGTTCATGAATCCAGGCAGCCGATGTTGCCACACGCTCAAAATCGAACATGCGGGTATCTACAATTTCGTCAAGGTCAACTTTCGCATAGTCACATTCAATGATCTTCGCCGTAGGCTGGATGGCGCGGATGATAGCGCGCACGCGTGCAAGCTCCCCGGCCGAAATCTCCGAAACTTTGTTCAGGATTATGACATTGCAAAACTCGATCTGCTCTATGATAAGATTCTCAATATCCTCCTCGTCTATATCATCGCGCTGCAACGCCTCGCCGCAGCCGAACTCATCACGCATGCGCAACGCATCGACAACGGTGGCTATGCAGTCGAGGCGGGGCGATGCGCCCCGATTGTACTGCTCATCCATCATCGGAATGGAACAGATGGTCTGCGCAATCGGAGCCGGCTCACAAATGCCGCTGGCCTCGATGACCACATAATCAAACTTCCCTGTCGCCGCCAGATCGGCAATCTGCCTGACAAGATCCATTTTCAGCGTGCAGCAGATACATCCGTTCTGCAACGCCACAAGATCATCAGCATTTTCTTCCTGCCCGACGATTCCACCCTTCTGAATCAACGAAGCATCGATATTGACCTCGCCAAGATCATTGACAATGACTGCCGCCCGCAGCCCGCGCCGATTTGTCAGTATATAGTTGAGCAATGTTGTCTTGCCGCTGCCCAGATAGCCGGTCAGCAAAAGCACAGGTATTTCTTTCCTTTCCATAAACTTCGATTTTGTTATTCAAAATTACATAAAAACCGGTGATTTTCTACGCCCCGCGCATAAGATTTTTTCTAATTCCGCCATCCACACCGCAAAATCACACCACAACACCCCCCACCACCGTGCAAATCCACACATTCCTCACCCCTCCCCCTCATCATCATTCCAGCATCCGCCCCTTGCGTCATGCGGACACAAAACTTCCGCCATTCCAATGAAAGAATTCTCTTCGCAATTTGCTCTGCGAAATTAGTGATGACCCATGAAAAACGAATCATGAACCAGTGACGTCCTTAGTTTTTACACTGTTCCCGACAGATTGCTGGATTGCCAACGCCCTGATTTTTCGCTGGAGGAGGATGATTGATTTTGGAGCATTTTTTCGGGCTTGCCTAAGCTTCTCCGTAAATTCATCTGATGTCAATTCAGAATTGAAATCAAAAATCAACTCGCAGGGGTTATCAGATGATTCTGTCAGCTTTTGTTCTTTTCGATGCATAAGGGAGCGAAGAGCAACGATGCCATTGTCATACTTAGGTCGTATTTCCACCAACTTACACATCATCTCAATACCCGGGATTCCAACATAAAGTTCATTGACCATTGCCACCATATAAAGGAGCTTGGCATCCGGTGTATCCATTTCAAACATATTTCCGAGAATGGCATTGACATCATTAGCCTCCTTGTAACGTTCTAGTTTCACCAGTGCGCGAGACTTTATATATAATGCCTCCGTACATTGATGAGCTACCAGAACTTCGTTTATCTCATCGAGTGCCTGTTCGTAATCGCATGAGTATAAGTTCAGGAATGCTCTAAGGAAATGTGACGTCCAATGGGTGCTTTGAAGAGTCTCAGGTGCTTTTGATATTAAGCCATAGAGTCGCTCATCGTCAATTACCGTGTCAAAAAAACGCTTTGACTGCTGAATAGCCTCACGAATATCCCCATCGGAGACCTTCTTATACACCAACTGCAAATAAGCTTTGGCTGCCTCATCGTAATCGTTGGTTTTAAGGGCCTCGTATGCCGCCTTCCCACTTTCAATCTCATTATAAATCTCCGCCACATCATTGAAGCCGCTCGCATAGGTCAGTATTTCATCTGATGTATGGGCATATTGCGGTATAATGTTACGCGACAAATATAATCCGGCCAAAGAACGGACGCGACTTAAAGCCACATAAAGCTGACCTGGAGCGAACATGCCATAAGTGAGATCGATGTGAAGTTTATCGAATGTCATCCCCTGGCTTTTGTGGATAGTAATTGCCCACGCTAAACGAATTGGAAATTGCGAGAATGTGCCGATCACTTCTTTCTTCATTTTCCTTGTTTCGCGATCATACTCGAAGTTGACTGAATCCCAACTACAACATGGTACGATATATCGTGTGCCATCCATCATCTCTACCGTTATTTCATCCTTTGTGAGTTTGCATACCTTTGCAAGAGTGCCGTTTGCCCAACGTTTATACTGATCATTACGAGCAAACATGACCTGAGCGCCTACTTTCAACCGTAGTATCTGGTCAACCGGAAAACGTTTTTCTTCAAAACGTCCATCTATAGTACCTTCATATACAAACTCAGGTGCATCAATCTCCGATAGTCTTTGATTGTTGATCTCATCTGCCGTCTTATTGAGACTCGACAATGTAACCACCAAATCCTCATTCTTGGGTTGCTCAACTCTTGTATTAAGCAACGCTATATCTTCTGGCGTTATACGGTTCATCCTAACATGCTCCAGAATATCAAGGAACAGGTCATCCTCTTGTCGATACACCTTGCGGAGCTCAATTTTCACCAAGCGCATTCTCCTGACGGCCATAGATTTATAGAAATAAAAATTATCGGTTCTATAAATATCTTTAAGCATTTCCTTTTCCGGCCCATTTTTCACCACAGGAGGTAACTGAAACATATCACCAACGAATACCATTTGCTTACCACCAAAAGGCATATTATTTCGCAAAATCTTTCTCATTGTATAATCAATGGCATCCATCACATCACTGCGAACCATTGAAACTTCATCAATGATAATTGTATCCGCGTAAACCAACGACAAGATGCGCGCTCGACTCATCTTTCCGCTTGTACCGGGGAAACAAGCCTCCATTGGCAGACCAAAGAATGAGTGGATTGTATCGCCTCCGGCAAGAATTGCCGCCACGCCGGTCGGGGCTAGTGTGATAAATTGCTTGTTAACCATCTTCTGTACATTATGCAGAAACGTTGTTTTGCCGGTGCCGGCTCGACCGGTAAGAAAGAAACTGGAATTTGTGTTGGCGATGAGTTCGTATGCCAAAAGTTGCTCGCGGTTGTTTTTGTCAATCATCATGGTGTCTTTCATTTTGAGTGTTTAAGCATTAAATTGAAGTAGGATTAGAATTGCATATGCCTGAACTTGTAATCTCAGCAACCGATGATTTTCGGTCTCGGCTGTTTCTCATTTTGGCATGAACCGCTTGCGCCTATCGATTCTGTGATTTTCACAGCGCAAAATTAATATGCCTTTTGCCGGTATGCAACAAAACAAACGAGAAGAATAGTTCCCTCTAATTTAGAACCATTCTTCTCACAAATGTTTCGATTATGTCAATTAGTTGCGGTATAAATCAGCCATTCTTGAAATCCGCTGTCGGAACATTTCTCTGACGAATCCCGGCGAAATTACCACCAACCCATCTCCCATCTGTAATATGCGACCGATAAGCTCATTGTTTGGCTCAACATAGATGCTGAATTCGCCATACTCGCCATCATCGTATTGCCCGAATTCTTTGGTCGTACTCTGTGAGTGATGAATTTTTTTTGTTTCCATTAGCTTGAATATGCTGTGACTCATTGCTCGAATGACAATCTCTGTGGGTTCTGCACCCTTAAAACGGCTAACTCCAACAATATTTCGGAAGAATTCATTATAAAATCCTTTGGGGGCAGAAATATATCTTTCCGACAGAGGCATTATTTCCGGTACTCCTTCGATTCTGTCTAAAGCAAGATTATATCCAAATTCTGGCACTTTATCTGCTGCATGGCCAAAAAGAAACCAACGCCCATTATGTTCTTTCAGCAAATGAGGATGGAACACCACTTCAATATATTCCTCATCGTAGGGTTTGTACCGTATAGTTAATACTCGCTTGTCACGGATTGCCTCATAAAGTACCGGTAGCAAATGTATATTGGCCAATTCTCGGTCAATGCTTGATGAGATCATCTGTTCTCCATTCTTTTTTCGGCGGGTTATTTGAAGGAGGTCGAGAGTGTCCTCAAAGAAGTAGTCCAACCATGCTCGTGGAAAGAAACCGGCTGAATCCTCACAAAACTGTGCGTAAGTCCTGATATCCCTAATGGCTGAAAAATTCTGTAAATCCTCCAGCGGATTATCCTCTGAACCAACATAGCAGAATTCTTTGGCACGGTTATTTCCACGAGATTCAATGCTGCTCCCTCCAGTTTTCCCTTGCACAAGCTTACATATATCTCGAAATGCTTTCCGCAACTCTCCATTGTTAGGACACTTCGATATACTGCATGGCAATTCTTCGGCAGAACTAAGGCCAAGCCTGTCTGCCATAACATCAGCGTGAGTAAACCACTCCCGCTTCATCAGCCTGCGATAGATGTCCCACACAAATTTAGTGTAGATTCCTTTTCCGTCAAATGGATTTGCACGTGTCAATTTACTTAACTCGTTCTACGTTAATAGACATTCTATGGTATCCCCCTCTAATTTTTTCCCTTCTAATATATGTAAAGCGCACTCTTGTATTTAGCTTTATATTATATGGAATGTCCTCGCATTCATACGCATATCCATCATCTGTAACTACGGTCCGTTTCCCCTTAGGGTTTAATTTTAATATCCCTTCCAATACATCCCCTTCTTTCGGTATATAATTTTTTTTGTTTTTCCCAATATTCTCGTCATCCTCATCGATCGATTTGCCAGCAAGACCCCAAGGATATTCAAACATTGGAGAAAATCTATATACTTTATGACCTCGCTTGTATATCTCTTTCATGAGTCCACTCGCATAGATAAGCTGCGCAAATTCAGCTGGAGTTTCAATGGCATGCAAATCATTCCTATACATCGAAATTATATTATTAATCATTGTATTGAATTCCTGTTCACTCAGCACTTTTTTGCGGTACTCCTTGCCACTTTCACTATTGATATACTCACGTAGCTTTTGTAAGTCATCCGTGAAATCCTCCTCACTTGCCATATCGTTAAAATACGATTCGGCTACCTTTATCCTAACCTCGCGTGATGCATATAAATCTGGGGAGATAACCTCTGTTACGTGAGGGTTGCTATTTTCAAGTCCCTTCTCAATTACATCACATGTAAGGGTATTTATAAAAAGACGCATGCTTATTTTGCCCGCTGCATTTGACAATTGTTTCTCAAAGTATTGCCAAGGTCTGCCTAGATGCGCTGTCTGGGGATTAACTTCACGCCCGAAAAAGATTTCGACTAAAGGCTTCAAATTTGCTTCATCAAATGTGGGGAATTGACCCAGTCCGTTTTCAATTGCCTTAGTCATATTATTTATATGGTTATTAGCAGTGTCAGGTCTGAGTTTGCGTAGGATAGCCCACATAGCTTCGCGTGAAGGATTATTCCCATCTCCAAGCACAAGCTTAAAGAGATATCCAAAGACTTCTGCAATATCCCAATCAATATCAATGATATTGTCCTTTAGGCGTTCGATGTTCGTTCCTTCTATACGGTCAAACAAATCTGTCCTAAGGAATATCTTAGGATGTATGTTTTTATAAGCCGATACATTTCCTCCCCATTTGTTGATTAACGGAGAAACAGCTTTGCCCCAATATTTAGGTTTAACTACGTTGTCCAAACCATCATACATTATGAAAAGCTTTCGATTATTTGAAGATAAATAATCATCCAAACGAATTAAATCATCCTCAATAGCTGCTAGAACACGAGAAGCTCCTCCTTCTATCATTTCATTGATAGCATTTAAAATGCTCGCGCCATTAGAGCCTCTAAATGTAAAAAGTCTGTCTTTGATTGCACTTTTCTCAAGCACACATTTATATTCGTCTTTGGAAAATATTGCGTTCCACATCAATATCTGCCAAAAGGCATTAATATTATAGAAACGCTGACCTGCGAATACGCCGTCGTCTTCCAATAATTTTAAAGGATGATTGCTAATTCCGTCAAAATCAATAACATTAATAAACTCACAATCAAAGGAAATTTCGGCCCTTGTCCTAATAAAGTCAGCGACATCATTGCTTCGCCCGAGCGCCTGATATATACAGGTCTTTCCGGCTCCTTTATATCCGCGTACGATAAACTTATTAGGGATAAAAATTTCCTTCATGCAGTCACGATATAGAAACATCTCTCTTTGCTGAACATCCATATGTTCAGCAAAATTTTTTACTGTCTGCAACTTAGGTTTAAGGTCTCGTAATATTATCTTAGTGAGTTGAAGCGGACGCATGTAACGTATACTTTCCAGTGATTCTTTTGTCAAATCACAGTCCTGAGATGAATTATATTTCTCAGAAACTTTAGTTATATGTCGAGTCTGCAATATGGGGAATTTAGCCAATAAGTCATTGAATATGGCAGCGAACAAATTAGAATAATCCTCAAAAGAATCTGTCACAACCATATTCAAAAAATTGCCATCAGCCTCCTCGCTCATTCCGAGCTCTTCCAATTCAACTCTTCGATGTATGGGATAAATAGTAGGCGATTCAACATTTTCGTTAGCGCATGATTTATTAACTTGTGACACGAAGTCTTTCCCGAAAAGATCCCATTTTCTCTGCATCTCTGAATTACTTGATAGTAATTCTCTGTTGGGCAGGATGGAATTGCAGATTGCGAGTGATAGTTTAATACGAGTTTGATCAGAGTGCTTTGCATGGGAATAGCTGTCAAGCAATTGTCTGAGACCTGGTATTGTTTGCTTACTGAAGCCAAAAAATGCAACAATATTGTCAGCCAGATCAAATGCAGTGCTTCCATAAATGTCATTGAATCCAGTTCTTGAGTCAATAAGCACTATATCCACATCATACACCTCTTTTAATTTCTTAATGAGAGACGTGAAACTGCGTTTCAGCACTGTCGGATTTGAGAGATTCAGGCGAGAGAGGCCTTCTATATATTCTCTCCTATTTATATCCGCCAGTATTCGATTGTTGGCCTCAAATTCATTTTCATCATCTTCCTCAGATTTTTCACGAATAAATCCATCATTTAAATTTCCACCAGGAATAATGATAATATTATCATATATTGTCTCAACAGCCGACATATTGTCAGGAGTTGTAGGCGAAACGCAATATCGTTCAAGTTCAATCCCTTCGTTAAGAAAACTGTAATCAGCCATAAATTCAACAAATCCATTTTTGTTGCCATCTACGAACTGTCGCTGATTACCAAGATTGAAAAAGTTTAAATAGCCAGGGGCTTCAAGATCACAATCAATGATTGCCACACGTTTGTTTTTCGCTGCTAACCATAGGGCAAATCCCATCATCGTTGTAGTGCGGCCCATTCCCCCTTTATAACTATAAAAAGTCACTATAGGAGGCAATCCTATCTGTGGTTCATCACTGCTTTGATGAAAGAGTGATGTCAGTCTGAATCTGGATCCCCATCGTATCCCATTTGCGTTTTCCTCGACACCTGGATCGCCGGGGTCCCCAAACTCACTTATATAAAATTTTACAGAACCTGTCTCAAAGAACACACGACAATCCGCTTCATATTCATCTTTGCAAACATTCTCGTTATTATTGATATCCTCTTCGGGGTGACGCCTTCTGATGAGCCAATTTAAATAGTCTATTTTAAACTGGTCTCTACTATATAAGAATGAATCGACCATAAAGAGAGATATCTCAATCGAGAAGTTGAGTTGGACTGAGATGATATAATGCAGCTCACGTCTTTGGTAGTTGTTACGAAAGAAGGTGTCTAACTTATCTGCGTATTGTGATATTTTTAACATACATGTCTATTTTTAGTTATAAAGTCTTGCCTGAGGGAATAATTTTAATAATTCGTTCACATAGCATAAATAGTTCACTTATTTTTTGAACAGTCACTGTTGGCTCGTAAGGCAAAGAATCATTATGTTTTACAAAACTTCCGCTCTCTCGTCCTTCATAATAATAGCGTAAATCAGTAGTCCAGTTCTCAATCAAATCAATTGCATCTTCATACTCGGAGTCTTCTGGACATGGAGGCCTCAAGTATGGTACATTCTGTGGTAATTGTGTCCATATAATATTTTTAATATAATTTTGAAAGCAGTGAGAATATACATTGTAAAAAACTTCATCGGGTTCAGCTGAACCCAAATCGAAAGATCGATACCGATACCTTGATTTACACATTATTTTTTTTGTTTGGGAATCTACATATAATTGATAAAAATCCATATGGGAAGCCTTGGTAAACTTTTTATTATATCCCATGTGAATATGCCGTTTCGCACCATTCCAACTTGCGACCTCATCGTTTTCGTGCCATTTAAAAAAATCATAAATCAAGAAAATAGAAGCGCATTCGATGATATGCCCACATAAATAATACAGACGATAAAGTATGTCGGCACTTCCGCCATCCTTAATCTCTCCATTCGCAATGCAATTATCATACAAAAATTTGCATGATTTGTAATGAGTACGAGCTGCTATTGCATATTCCGGGTAAAACATATTAGTTCCAAATTTTGCACAAATTTAGCAAAAAAATCTGAGATGGGATGTATTTACGATTATGTCCTAGAGCATAATTTTAAAAGATTAAGTCCATAGATGCGAAAATAGTTATGTCGTTCAATATCCCAGAAATATTGAACGACAAAGTATATTGTCTCATTTCCGTTTGTGGCGGAAGAGTGAGGAGACTTTTCTGGTTGCACTTGAGGCTCCGATGCCACTACCGATACCTCCAATTAGCCTGTCAATAACGGTTCCAATTCCAGAACATATATTACAATGCCACGATCAACTCCGATTATAACATCATACTTGTAAAAGATTGAGGACATCAATCTTTGGCCAATAGCTTTTAGGAGTTTATTGATAGATTCTCGCGTGAATCAGTTTCGTTGGAAAGGGCGTTCAAGCGTTGCCGAGCTTTTTTTGTAATTCCTTCTTCGGATGCGAATGTTTTGCCTAATAAACGAGGAATGACAGTGTCATCTCTAGTAGAATTTAGCCACATAAACTGCGCCATCCGAGGCGACCTGACGCCATTGGCAAGCAACTCCCCATTTCATTCCTATTGCTTGCTATGCTTAGGACCTTCGATGATACCACACTAATATACAGATAGATGCCGAACAAAATAAGATACATCCTTTAGTGCTTGTGTGATAAAAACTATTTTAAGCCGACAATGAAATATGCCGTGAAACATATCTTTGATACCGTAGGAGGGGATAAAGCCATGCGATTGGAGAAGATTTGCAAGCCATCGGAGATTTTGGGGTCTCCAATGGCTTGCGGGTTGGTTTATATGGCTGCGGCCTTGTCGCTTTGAGCATCAATATTGCGGTCGGCAATTGTCGGATAATTAAATCTTTTTCACGTAGAGATATTTCGGATAGCAGCCAAGCACGCATAGCGTGACAGGACACACCCATATACGGCTCATGCGGAATCCGGCAAAATCGGTCGCATCGTAATGAGATCCCCCGATAAGCGACTTGTCGAGCTGTCGGAGCTCAGTGTGTCCCTCGACCTGCATAGGAGTCTCGGAAGGGACTACGTGGATGGTCACCCGATGCTGTCTCTCGGTGTCGAGATACGTCATAAGGTCATCGGCACCGGCCACCATCTCAAGATTGGCGCGGTTGCCGTCCCACGGCATATCGATATACCAGCGGTCGTCCGGGTCTTGCACGAAAGTGAGATTATATTCACCACGGCCGTTGGATAGGACTCCCTTCACAAAATGGTGAATCGCACGGAAATTGTTGATAAAGTCGGTCATGTTTATTTCTTTTATTACCAGGTTTAACTTTGATGATGCAAAATTGCGATTCTGCATCATCAAGAAACAGAGTAAAAAAAGTCATAAATTTTTACGCACTGACACGGAAACGAATATCAAAGGAACAGTTCCATGGCAAACGGAATGGGTTGTCCGGCGAAGTCACGCATCAGTTTGTCGAAAGTTGCATTATTTTCCTGGCTACATTCCCCTTCACGGTCTATGTCCGGCAATCTCCCGCATATGCTCAGGGTCGATAGCCCGAAATTGCGTTCGGCCTGGCTGTATCGCCCTCCATGACGTAAGGATTTATCGGTGGGAAGATAGTCGAGCAATGTCTTGACAATGTAGTAGTCGAGCGCACGTAGCTTGTCGCGAGCCGAACCCTGATTGAAGTCGTTGACAAATGCGCCATCCGAAAGTTGTTGTCTGTCAACGGAGCGAAACATTTTCCGTAAGAAACCGGAATTGGTTATCTTGTAATGCTTGCCGCCAATGCTCACATCCATTGCAACTGCTCCCGCCACATTCTTGCCAAGCTCACCAATCATCAGGTCGAACTGCTCCATGCATGAATATCTCAAATCCGAACGCAAACTATAGTAATATTTAAGGAATAGGATGAACTCGAATACTGCTTCGGGCATAAGTCCAAGTGCGTTCAACGCCCGCTGCATCGGCTCATGTTCCAAAAATCGGATCCAGTCGAGTCCGGTCTTTTCAAGAAATCGGTTTCGCTGATAGTAATATCGCAGCTGCCATGCTTCAAGCGGCAGAGCATACTCTTCCCAGTCGATATTCTGAATAATGTATGGCGCGAGATACCGCACTCGCCTTATTGCCACCTCTGCCTCATCGGTAAATGCAAGCGCAATCTGATGGTTGAAATGGTCCAGACGAGCCGGAGCCAACTTCTCAATGGTGATTGGACTGACGTTTCGGCGTATTATATT
>CAYTLU010000253.1:0-6399 GCA_964438665.1 uncultured Bacteroides sp. | reverse complement strand
ACTAATCATTCAGGCCGGCATCAAACGTGTCGTCTACTGCGACTCCTACCGCTCGGAAGAGGGGTTGGAACTGTTGCAGCGCGTCGGCATCGAGTGCGTACAGCTCTCGCTCGACGAATAATACGCCGGCATCAAGCCCGATACTTGCCTTGCCATACCTATTGCGGGGGGCTTGTCATTCTGAGGAGGCCGCAGGCGGCCGACGTGAGAATCTCATTTTGGGAAGACTATTTCCGCCGTCCTGTCATTCTTCGCACGCATTAAAAACCCTTGGATCCGGATTGGCGGATCCAAGGGCTTTATGAGATTGGAACAGTTCTTTATTTGTCGAACAGCTGTTCGTAATCGGATTTGGCGCTACGGTAGGCTGCGCCCATTGACTCAACCAATTGCTGATAGGATGATTTATCATCGCTCCAACTTTCGGGCGGATACCAAAATATGTCGTTTCGCTTTTCGGTTTTTCTCATCTGCGCTCCCGCAAAAGTCTCTGATGGATAGCCGTGGTCTGTATATGAACCAAAAAATCCATTTGTCGTTTTATTCAGAGACGCATCATCGCCACCTACCCAACCTCCAACTTTGGCAGAATAGGTCTGCATCATTCCGAATCGGAATTCTCCGGTTTCAGGATCGCAGTCAAGCATCTCTATTTTATAACGTCGGGGCTGCGAATTCACCGTAGAGAAGCCGTCAAAAGCTATCATCCCATTCATAACCATGCCAAACAGAGGGTTAGAAGCAGTGTTTATCTTGATGTCATGGGCAGTGAATGAACCACCTTCAACCACAAGCCATTTCTTTGCCGGGTCGGCAATATCTTTATAGATGCCGACTATTTCAAGGGGAACTGCGAACAAGTTTACGGCAAGTTCGCCCTTTTTGTCGACATAGCGTTTGTTCGGGTCGAACATAAGGGATACGAAGCCGTAATTGTTAGCACCGTAGGGGTTCTCCTCGGCACCCTTTTGATTGATTTCGGCATATACGGGCACTGTCCACTCATCATCGAAGGACACATGCCCAAGGTATGTGCCGAAATTATCAGGCGCCTCCTCCTCCTCTTTTTCTACGAAATTGACTATGACAGTCTGGTCGGCGATCACCGCAAACGGCTTGCCGGCTTTGGGGGCTGTCAAGCCCTCCACATCAGTTTCTATTGACCGCACCGCCCAGTCTTCATTGGGCGAAACGGTGATAGTGGCATACTCTCCGTATCCGAATTTGCCGGTCGGGGAAACCGACACCGAACCGCCCTCAGAGGGAGCGGCCACAGCTTTGACCGTAAACGACACGTTCTCTACAACCTTGGGACCGATAGGCGGCTGGTCTGGTTCAACAGGGATAGGCGGGAATGGAGGCTCCGGTATTGGAGGTACCGGGGGTACGGGAGGTATAGGCAATGGGGGCTGTTCAACTCCAAACGATCTCGTATTGGAGAAGAGCCATGCTATTTCGCCTGTGGGCTTCACAAAAGCCATGCATTGCTTTCCTTTGATGTAAAACCCTGTTGCTCTCATATAGCCCGACTCGGTGAACTGTCCGAATCCGCGGATATAAGTCCCATTATAATCGTCATAACCAACCAACACTATATTTCCCTTAGGATCAATAACAGTACTGCCAGAGTTGATGGTGGCAAGGCCGAATGGCTCGAAGTTGGGATTGTTATAGTCAACATCGGTGGCATTGCAGTAGTCATAAGGCATACGTTTGACGATATTGAAATTGCGGTCAATTACGTCGGCATGTTCGTGACCCTTGGCAATGAACGCATAGCCGTCGCAGAAACCGTTGCAGCTACGATAGGATGCCAGTTCCTTGCCCGAAACGTCGTAGTAGCAATACCCGTTTTGGGCGCTCTGCTCAACGCAGAAAACTCCGTCGTGTACGTCAGTGGTGTGTGTATAGGTATCATCCACCTTGAACACTGCTTTTCCTGTAACATCGATGAGTTCTTTGCAGCTAACTCCTGTCCTTGGATCATATGTCGACACCCACGCATATCCATTGGCGAAATCGGAGGCTTCTTTATATTTCGGCGGGATTTTTACATTGCCATTGGCATCGATGAATCCCCACTTATACCCACCGGTCGAACCTGCATTTTTGCCGTAGTAGGCTCTCATGCCATCGCGAAGAGGACGCATCGGATTAGAGTATGCCTTATCTACTATCAAGCCGGGATATAGCTTGTTGCCGGCGATGTCGATATAGAAGACCTGCTCTTTGTAGTTGATTTTTGCCGTCACAAGCGCTACGCCATCCACAAAATGCGATACTGTTTCCCACGAAGGGTCAAGCTCTTTGACACGTCCGTCTTTATAGAGCAGGCAAATGGGAGTCTTGCCGCTCGCATTGGGCTGGGCACGTTTGGCCGCTGCAACACCGCCCGAGAAGATCGGGAAATCCGATCCTGTTCCGCCGGCATATATCCAGTCGGCATTGAAAAGTTTTTCACCTGTCACCGTCCAGAACTCACAGGCCATGCCGCGTTTGATAGCGAACACGCCATCGTGGACATCCGAAATGTTGTATTGGGACGGATCGGTCACCATAAACTTTGTATCCGCGGTGAAATAGGGTGTGACGTAGGAAGGCTCTACATTTTTCCACCCCGATTCATCGACAGAGGTCTGATCGGCGCCTGTCGGGCTTTGTGAATTGTTATCCGGCTTTTCCGGCCGGCTATCAGCATTTTTATTATCGATTTGCAGCACCTCTTCAACTTTTTCAAGCCCCTTATTCACCTTTTCAAGTCCTTTGGCCAATTTTTTCAGGAACTGAGCCTCGGCATTAACTCCCGTAAGCAGCATAGCCAAAGTGAGAAGGCAAATTCTTAGAATATTTCTCTGCATAGGTTTTATTGTTTTAAATTTTCATTCACTCTTTTCCCGCCTCGGCATAGAGAGAACAAGTTCGGCTCTAAGCCCGGCTTATCGAAAAAGGTCATTTAATCTGTTTAATATATCTTGAGGATATATGTATGCGAGTTCTCTTAGGTCAGACAATTGATCTATACCATTGAGTTCCAGCAGATAAAGCACCAATTCCGAACAATATAAGGAACTTTGGTCCCTGTGGTTGAAGTCGAAATCAAAGGGATAATCCTTTTCCAACAGTTCGTCGATATTCTTTCTTAGCAGGATTGTGTCGATGTCATAAGGTATCGCATGGGAATATATCATAAAGGATCCGTTTTTCCTTATGTATTCTTCGGGGGTCTCTTTGACAACCTTTTTCGCGACAGTGGAAGCATGCACCAACACAGGTCCGGTCTTCTCAATCAAAATTATTCCGCAATGAGAAGGTGTGGAGTCCACGAGGTTCCTCTCCCGAAAACTTGTAAGGGAGCGAACCACATAACTTTCCCATGAATCGCCGACACTAAAAAAGACGTCGCCGGTTCGCCAATTGCGAATATCGGGTTCCTTATATTGAGGTTTCGTCAGCAATACGAATATAATGAAACCAATCGCTAAAATAATGAACACAGAGAGTATCCCTAAGGATACCCTCCTTATCATTTTAGAGTTGAATTTCACTATATTGTTCAATTTGCAATTTTATTTCTTGCACCTCTTGGTCAGGTAGCAACCGACAAAACCGACTATGCCGAATACGAGATAAAGATAGGCGCCGGTGGTTGCCGAAAGTCCTGTATGCAGACTTATCGCAAATATAATGAAGAGAACAATTGCAACGGCAAAACACAAAAGTTCAAGGTTGTCTTTCACCGTCTCTTTAAGTTTCAGGTTGAAGAACTGACATATGATAATAATCAGCGGTACAACAAGCATCAGGAACATGACAAGTCGGGGGAATCCTAAACCTGAACCCTTGAAAAGAACCTTAAATCCGTTAACTGTCGCTTTTCCCGCTATATCCAATGCCGGACAAAACGCAAGCAATACAAACATTGCGGCAGCAACAACGATAAGGAACAGCCGTTTGTTTTTCTCGATGATCGAAACTAATTTTTCCATGTTTTCAAATATTATTAAATGAGCAATTGTATTTATTTCAGTTCAAGTTTCAAGGTCGAGGCCTTCTGATACTCCTCCACATATTTGTCCGAATAGCGGACAGAAGATAGCTTAACAGGTGTCCCCGCCGCTATTATGCCTTTCCCGTCACGGTTCGTAACGGCCACAGTGCCGATCTCTGCGGAATAAAGCTTATTCCCGTCTGCGTCATATCCGACTATGTTTACAACCCTGCCTGATAGGACATAATCGCCAGTATCGATCTCATTTGCCGCCTCTGCTTTCCCGTTTACCTTGAATATCGCTTCGAGATCGGATCCATAGAATTTCTCAAATGTAAGAGAGATGGGTTCTGTCACCTTAAAATCACCGGCTTCCACCTCTACTGTTTTCCCGTCAAGAGACTTTGCCGCCTCCTCGATTTTTACACTCAGCTCATCTTGCATTTCCATAGCTTCATTCACCAACTTGGCTTTTTCCGCCTCTGTGGTTATGTTTTTAGCTTTCGCCTCTATTTCCGCCCTCTTCTCTGCATACTTTGCGTATTCGCCCGCGAGCGATCCGAAAAGGGGCGTTGAAGAAGATGAAGAAGACGATGATGAACCGCCGCCCGAACATGAAGCGAGTATCGGTAGCGTGATGGTTGCAAGAACCATAAATTTGATCATTGATTTCATAATTCATTTGTTTATGATTATGCACAAATTTACACGCCCCTTTTACAGCCTGATGAAACACATCGTATAAAAATGCGTCACAACTCGCCAACCATGTGCAACAATGCGTAAAAACCTGCTGTAACAATACGTAAAACCGTTAATGCCTATGTGTTTACAAATTCGAGCGGAATCGCTCGGGAGTTATGCCTTGTAACTTGGTAAACACACGGTGAAATGACTGACGGGAGTTGAACCCGGATTGTTCGGCAATTATTTCTATCCGTTCATTCGTGTGCCGCAACAGTTCTATTGCGTGGTTGATGCGGTATTCGTTTACGAATTCAAAGAATGATTTCCCGTGACTGCTGTTGAAGAAACGGCTCACATAGGTTCGATTGGAATTGGTCAGAGTTGCCACATCCGACAATCTAAGATGAGGATTTAGATATATCTTATTTGTCTCGAACAGCTGTTGTATGCGTTTATACAGATTGTCAAGATTCGGCTCCTCTGTAACTTTGATCTCTGCACTTGATTGTGGCGCCAACTCGTCGATGACCGACTCGTGCATGTAAATAAAATAACAGATAAACATCCATATTACAACCGAGCCAAGCAGATATACGGCTTCAATGTCAAAGTGCATTACCGTACAATCGAGTATCCATAAAGCCAGAATCACAAAAAAGGACAAAAGGATATACCGAAGCCAGTTGAGGTTTATATTCTCGGTATAAGAAAACCGTTGTTTCAATAGCCGGTGATATTTCGGAATCTCGATAATTGCCCAAATTGCATACCCTATACTGTAACAAGCCGCCCATATCACATCGATATAAAAGAATGTCTCAATCCCTGTGGTTATAAATAGAACAGGCAACAGGACGAAGGGCAACTCATGGGCAATTATAATATGACGCTTCGATTTTCCCCCCCCCTCGGGTTTGAGGAGACAGAAAAGGATAAAAACATATAAGGGCACAGCTATCATGTCGACGGAAGTCATGACCATCCAAACATACGGCTTTGTCTCGATGTCGGGAGAGAGGAAAAATAAATCTTTGATGCACTCTATCCCTATTATGAGCATCAGTGTCCCCACAACACGCGACAGCATCTCCTTATTCTTACGGAAAAAGAACCATGCCATCATGAGATAGAACATGACGCACAGACCATAGATGAATGTTAGCCCGAAAATATCCATGTGGCAAAGTTAATAAAATTTTTGAAACTTTTTCGATAAGCCGAGAGCAGAGCCGAACTTGTTCGGACTATGCCGAGGCGAGAAAAGAGTGCATGAAATGAACTTTTTCGATAAGCCGAGTTTAGAGCCGAACTTGTTCTCTCTATGCCGAGGCGAGAAAAGAGTGCATGACATTGAACGCACCTGCGTATGCAAATGCCGAACTTATGGTTGCTCGGGCACGCTCCTTGATCGGGCTGATAACGGCTCGGAGATACTCGTCGCGGCGGTCGCGGCAGCATGATATACAACGTATATATTGGTGAGAAGTAGATAATTGTGATATTTAATCGATAAAGAGTTGTATTCTTAAAAAAATTACATACATTTGCAGCCGAAATATGCCCTAATTCGAGGCATGCAGTCATGATCGAACTTTAAATATTTATAGTATTATGTATTGGACATTAGAACTCGCATCGAAACTGGAAGATGCACCGTGGCCTGCAACCAAAGAGGAGTTGATCGATTATGCGGTTCGTTCAGGCGCACCGCTGGAAGTGCTCGA
>CAYTLU010000252.1:0-2594 GCA_964438665.1 uncultured Bacteroides sp. | reverse complement strand
AATACGCTCGTGAATGTTTTCCATCTGTCCGCAGCCGATGCCGGCGCTGATATTTGAAAGACGGTAGTTATAGCCAATGACGGTATGATAATAATATGGACGGTCTTCGCGCGCTTGAGTGGCAAGGAATTTGACTCGTGCTGCCGCTTCGGAATCCGGACATATCAAAGCACCGCCGCCTGAAGTGGTGATCATCTTGTTGCCGTTGAAACTCATGACACCGTAGCGCCCGAGAGCGCCGCATTTCCGGCCTTTGTATTCTGACCCCATAGCTTCTGCGGAGTCCTCCAGGACAGGGATGTCATAATGGTTTGCTATTTCAAGCAATCGGTCATACTGGGCAGGCATGCCATACAGATCAACGATCACGATTGCTTTTGGCAGCCGACCGGTGGCTTTCTTGCGGGCTTCTATGGCTTGGGCAAGAGCATCGGCCGACATGTTGAACGTTGACGGCTCGCTATCGACAAACACCGGCGTTGCTCCCTGATAGGCAATAGGATTTGCGCTTGCCGAGAATGTCAGCGATTGGCATATCACTTCATCTCCTTTCTGAACGCCCAGCATGACCAGCCCGAGGTGTAGGGCGGCTGTGCCTGCACTCAATGCCGCAATCGAACGGCCTTCGCCTATGAATGTTTCCAGTCTGTGTTCAAATTCATTGACATTCGGGCCGAGTGGCACAAACCAGTCATCGCGATATGCTTCTTCAACCCATTTCATTTCGTTGCCGCTTTTGTGTGGCAAAGACAATTTTATCCAATCTTCCATGACTATGACAGTTAGATATGATTTCGTTTTATTTTCCGATGCAGCGGTAGGTCAGGCCTTCTTCCGCCAGTTCATCGGAAATGTATATGTTGCGTCCATCGACCACCAGATTGCCACGCATCGCCTTTTTTACAACCGCCCATGAGGGCATGCGGAACTGTTTCCATTCCGTGAGCAAGGCAACTGCATCGGCATCGATGACAGCATCGTACATGTCACGCGCATATCGGACGCTGTCGCCCATCCGGCGGCGACATTCGTCCATTGCAACCGGATCATAGACCGAGACCATTGCTCCGGCCTCCAGCAGTTTGCCGATGACAACAAGTGATGTCGCTTCGCGCATGTCGTCAGTTTCGGGTTTGAAAGCCAGCCCCCAGATTGCCACATGCTTTCCGCGCAGATCGCCCAGCCCGGTACGTAGCTTGTTGAAAACAACGCTTTTCTGGGCTTCGTTGACCGCTTCTACGGCTTCGATCACGCGCATTGCATAGCCTTTTTCGCGTCCTGTGCGCGCCAGTGCTTTCACATCCTTTGGGAAGCATGACCCGCCGTAGCCGCATCCCGGATAGAGGAATTTAGTGCCGATGCGTGCGTCTGACCCGATACCTTTTCTGACCATATTGACGTCGGCGCCTACCAGTTCGCAAAGGTTGGCAATGTCGTTCATAAATGATATTCGGGTAGCCAGCATCGAGTTGGCAGCATATTTTGTCATTTCGGCGGAGGCTATATCCATGAAAATCACGCGGAAATTGTTGAGCAGGAATGGCCGGTAGAGCCGCTCCATCACTTTGCGTGCGCGCGGCGACTCAATTCCGATGACAACGCGGTCAGGCGACATGAAATCCTTTATGGCTGCGCCTTCTTTGAGAAATTCCGGGTTTGAAGCCACTTCAAAGTCAACGCTTGCGCCGCGAAGCCTCAACGCTTCTGATATTTCGTTGCGCACAATGTCGGATGTCCCGACAGGCACGGTGCTCTTGGTGACGAAAATGGTATATTTTTCTATCAGTTGGCCGAATGTGCCGGCAACAGCTTTAACATATTTCAGATCTGCGCTTCCGTCCTCATCCGGAGGAGTGCCGACGGCGCAGAACACCACCTCTACATCGTTGATGCATGTGGCAAGGTCGGTAGTGAAGTGCAGTCGGCTTTCAGCTACGTTGCGTTTGACAAGGTCGTCAAGTCCGGGTTCGTAGATGGGTATTTTTCCGCGGCGCAGAGCCTCGATCTTGGTACGGTCGATGTCAACGCATGTCACATCGATGCCGACTTCTGCAAAACAAGCCCCTGAAACGAGACCCACATATCCTGTGCCAACAATAGCAATTTTCATATCATAGCGGTTTAGTCGTGCAAAATTAGGCAATTTTATAATTTTAGCGGCGAAATCACGTTAGTTATTTAATGCCAAAGAAACTAAAAATGCGAATTGTCAAGATATTTACCATATTTTTGCTCTCCTGTGTCTCGTTTGAGGCATCCGGAGCCAATGTCAACATACGCGGCCGTGTTATCGACCAGGCAAATGAGCCGATTGTTGCCGCTACCGTAAAAGTTGCGGGGACGGCTATCGGGACAACTACAAGCACTGACGGCAACTATAAACTGACTGTCGCAGAACGTGACACTCTGGTGTTGACATTCAGCTGCATAGGCTATGAAGAAGAACGGCGGACTCTTATACGCGCGAACGGAGATCTGACAATCAACATGCGTCTTCGTGAGAAATCCCGCGAACTTGGCGGCGTGGAGGTGGTCGATATCAAGCGTCAGACCGGCGCGATGCAGGAAATAAAGTCGGATGACTACCGATTTGC
>CAYTLU010000251.1:0-1681 GCA_964438665.1 uncultured Bacteroides sp. | reverse complement strand
GGGTTATGTTTGCATTGAATCCCAATAATTTGGAGGTTATGTCCTTTTTGAACCCATTGACAACGAAAACGGCTGTAAGCATGATGAATATAGCCAGGGCAACACCAATGTATCCCACTCTGATGCCGGGCAACGAAACCTCCTTGCCCGACGATTTCAAGCCGAGTTTGTTGGCAATATAAAGGGAAATATGCATTGACCTTGAAGTGTGGGATTCGGTTACGCAGTTGTGGGGCTTATATTTTCCGACCCGGATATGCTTTCAAAGCTTCAGCAAGAACGGTAAGAGCCTGCGCGAGATCTTCCTTTTTCAGCACATAGGCCATTCTCACCTCGTTCCGCCCCATTCCGGGGGTTGTGTAGAACCCTGAGGCCGGAGCCATGAACACGGTCGCACCATCATACTGAAAATCGCGCAGACACCATTCGCAGAATTTGTCGGCATCGTCAACCGGCAGACTGACAACCGTGTAGAATGCACCCATCGGAATCGGAGTGTAGCATCCCGGAATTTTGTTCAAGCCGTCGATAAGGAATTTACGCCGTTCGACATATTCATTATACGTCATCAGCATGTATTCTTCGGATGTCCCGATAGATGCTTCCGCAACAATCTGCCCCAGCAATGGAGGGCTCAGACGAGCCTGGCAGAACTTCATTACGTTTTTCTTCAGCTCTTTGTTTTTGGTGATCAAAGCTCCGATGCGTATGCCACATTCGCTGTAACGCTTCGACACTGAATCGATCAGCACAACCTGCTCTTCAATGCCCGGCAGATGGAATGCCGAGATATACGGCGCTCCGGTGTAGCAATACTCGCGATATACCTCATCTGAAAACAGGAAAAGATCATATTTTTTCACCAGATCGCGGATGAGATTCATCTCTTTCTGAGTGTAGAGATAGCCGGTGGGGTTGTTCGGATTGCAGATAAGAATGCCCTTTGTCCGCGGGGTGATCAGTTTTTCAAATTTTTCAACCGGGGGTAGGGCGAAACCCTCGTCGATGCTTGACGGAACGGTAACAATCTTTGCTCCGGCAGAGATTGCGAATGCCATGTAGTTGGCGTAGGCCGGTTCGGGCACGATTATTTCATCACCCGGATCGAGACATGCCAGAAACGTGAACAATACCGCTTCCGAGCCGCCTGTTGTCACAATGATGTCATCAACATCGACATTGATGTTGAATCGGTTGTAATAATCCACCAGACGCTTGCGAAGCGACAGCAGACCTTCTGACGGACTGTATTCAAGCACAGTACGGTCAATTGTTTTCAATGCGTCAAGTCCCTCCTTGGGAGTAGGCAGATCTGGCTGCCCAATGTTGAGCTTGATTACTTTCACTCCTCGTGCTGTGGCTTCGTTGGCCAGTGGCACAAGTTTTCGTATCGGTGACGCCGGCATCATTTCGCCGCGCTGGGAAATTTTAGGCATAAGAACGGTTCTTTGTTTTTAACTCACAAAATTAATTAAAAAATAATTGTTATACGCCATGTGCAATGTGATTTTTTGAAGACGTTGGGGCGTTTGCATGAATCTTCATTTTATACGGTTGCCAAGTGTAAATAAAATGTAATTTGGAGAGAGCAATATTTTTGATGCCCTCTCCAAATCTCAAAAAATGGAATATTTTCTTAGAATTTAAAGCCGATGCTCAGGACGATATTGTTATCGTTGCT
>CAYTLU010000250.1:0-21345 GCA_964438665.1 uncultured Bacteroides sp. | reverse complement strand
AATTATAACACAAAAACATAACGCGATAATGAAAACCAATATCGGAGTTTTTTTTGGCGGATGCTCCACCGAGCATGAAATATCAGTGATTTCCGCATCGCAGGCAATGAGTGCGATTGATCGCACGGTTTATGATGTGACACCGGTCTATATCACCAAGCAAGGCGAATGGTACACCGGCGATGCCCTTTTTGATGTTGCAAACTATAGAGACCCGAAGCAACTTCTGGCAAATTGCCTGAAAGTGTATATGCGTCCGGTCAAAGGTGATTTCAATATCTATAAAAGCAAGAAATCAATGTTCGGGAGTGATGTGGTGACGAAAATTGATGTTGCGATCCCGGTGCTTCATGGCTCATACGGCGAGGATGGAACGTTTGAGGGCGTTCTTGATGCCATTGGCATTCCGTATGCCGGATGCAATGTGCTTGCCTCTGCCAACGGAATGGATAAGATTACGATGAAGATGATTCTTCAGGCTTGTAATGTTCCGGTGGTTGACTATGTGTGGTTCACAGACGGACAGTGGGCGTCCGGTCGCGATGGCATTATTGAGAATATTGAAAAAACGCTTGGCTATCCTGTGATTGTCAAGCCGGCCAACTTGGGTTCAAGTGTCGGAATAGGACGTGCGGCCGACCGCGAACGGTTGATTGAGCGGATAAACGATGCCGAGCGTTATTCATCGCGTATAATCGTTGAACACATGGTGGAGAATCTCCATGAAGTCAACTGTTCGGTGCTTGGCGATTGCGATGAATACGTGACATCTGTCTGCGAAGAGCCGATCAAGAGCGGAGAGATACTTTCTTATGAGGATAAATATATGGGCGGAAGCAAAGGCGCTAAGGGCATGCAGGCTTCTCAGAAGCGTATTCCTGCCGATCTGCCCAAGGAGGTCAGTGACCGGATTCGTTTTCTCGCAGGAGAAACATTCCGTGTGCTTTCCTGTCACGGAGTCAGCCGAGTTGACGTCATAATGGATGCTGATAACGGAAACATCTACGTAAATGAGATCAATACAATTCCGGGGTCGCTGTCTTTTTATCTTTGGGAAGCGACAGGTATCCGGTTTGATCAGCTGATGGACCGGCTTGTGAAGTTGGCTGTCAAACGTCAGCGACAGCAGGAGATGAAAATCAAGAGCTACGATCACAACATCTTCTCGATGGGAGGCGGTGTCAAAGGAGCCAAGGGCGCAAAAAGCGTAAAATAAAATGCGGATAGATGGTTGCGTAAATGGAAAATAAATCGTAACTTTGCACCCGCAAAAACAATACAAAACCAAATTAATTAATTTTTTTAATGGCAACAAAAATCAGATTACAACGTCATGGTCGCAAGAACTATGCGTTTTATCCTATTGTTATCGCCGATAGCAGGGCACCACGAGATGGTAAATTTATTGAAAGGATAGGTTCTTATAATCCGAACACTAATCCTGCTACAGTAACTTTGAATTTCGAACGGGCTTTGTATTGGGTAAATGTTGGCGCTCAACCAACTGACACAGTTCGCAACATTCTTTCTCAGGAAGGCGTCCTTTTGATGAAACATCTTCAGGGTGGCGTTAAGAAAGGTGCTTTTGATGAGGCTGAGGCTCAGCGCCGTTTTGAGGCATGGAAGCAAAAGAAGCAGGCATCTGTTGACGCTTGCCGCAATTCGCTTGCATCCGCCAAGGAACAGGAGGCAAAGAAGCGTCTTGAAGAAGAGCAGGCAAAGAATGCTGCAAAGGCAGAAGCCGTTGCAAAGAAAAGAGCTGAACTCGCTGCTGCAAAGGCCGAGGCTGAAGCTGCTGCCGCCGCTGAGGCTGCACCTGCTGAGGAAACTACTGAAGCTCCCGCTGCCGAATAACAGAGACAGCATCAGGATACTTCAAAAACAAATCTCACACGAGAGCAATGTCAGATGCGTTAGGCGGACGGCATTGCTCTCTGCTTTTGTTTTTTATTGTTTAGATTTTGTCAATTGCGGAATATCGGTTAATTTTGTAATATCATTTAATATAAAAAATTTCAGATAGCCATGACAGAAACGGAAATGGAAGGAACGCAGGAAAAGAAAGGCCTCAATTTTGTTGAACAAATGGTGTGGGATGATCTTCAGGCCGGTAAGAACGGCGGACGATTGAACACCCGCTTCCCGCCCGAACCGAATGGTTATCTGCACATAGGACATGCCAAAGCCATTTGTATGGATTTCGGGGTGGCAGAGAAATTCGGCGGTACGTGTAATCTACGTTTTGATGATACCAACCCGGTTAAGGAAGATGTCGAATATGTTGATTCCATACGTGAAGATATCCATTGGCTTGGTTTTGATTGGGGCGACAGAGAGTATTATGCCAGCGATTATTTTCCGCAGCTCTATGATCTGGCTGTCCGATTGATAAAAGAAGGGAAAGCCTATGTCGATGATCAGACATCTGAACAGATTGCACAGCAGAAAGGCTCTCCTACAGTTCCGGGCACGGAAAGTCCTTACCGAAACCGTTCGGTAGAAGAAAATCTTGATTTGTTCCGGCGCATGAATGAAGGCGAATTTGACGAAGGGGCGCGTGTACTCCGTGCAAAAATCGACATGACGTCTGACAATATGCATTTCCGTGATCCTATAATGTATAGAATCATAAAGACACCCCACCACCGCACCGGAACGAAATGGAACGTCTATCCGATGTATGATTTCGCTCATGGCCAGAGTGATTATTTTGAAGGTGTCACCCACTCGATATGCACGCTGGAATTTGTGCCTCATCGTCCGCTTTATGAGTATTTTGTAAACGAACTTGCTGATGAGACATACTGCCCGCGCCAGATTGAGTTCAACCGTCTGAACCTGACATATACCGTGATGAGTAAACGCAAGTTGCTTCAACTCGTTAAGGAAGGACTTGTTGCGGGATGGGATGATCCTCGCATGCCGACTATTTCCGGTATGCGCCGGCGTGGTTTCACTCCTCGCTCAATCCGGAATTTTATTGATAAAATAGGATATACGAAGTATGAAGCGCTCAATAGCGTGTCTTTGCTTGAACATGCTGTCAGGGAAGATTTGAATGCAATTTCAACTCGCGTCATGGCTGTGTTGAATCCTGTCAAGGTGGTTATAACGAATTATCCTGAGGATAAGGTGGAGATGGTTGAGATGGAGAATAATCCTGAAGATGCCAATGCCGGAACTCATAAGATGCCGTTCTCTCGCGAAATATATATCGAGCGCGATGATTTCATGGAAAATCCTCCGAAGAAATTCTTCCGTCTTGCTCTTGATGGAGAGGTGCGTTTGAAAGGTGCCTACATCGTGAAGTGTACCGGCTTAAAGAAGGATGATGACGGTAATATTGAAGAGATTTACTGCACGTATGATCCTGAGACCAGAAGCGGACTGCCCGGAAGCATGCGCAAGGTAAAAGGCACTCTCCATTGGGTGTCGGCCGGGCATGCAGTTAATGCAACCGTGCGTCTTTATGACCGCCTTTTCAATGTGGAGAATCCTGCGGCTGAGACCGAACGTGATTTCCGTGAGATGCTGAATCCTGAATCGCTTAAGGTGGTGGAGAATGTAAAGGTAGAACCGTATCTGGCTGAAAACGCCCGACCTCTGGAGCATTTTCAGTTCCAGCGCATCGGCTATTTTACGCCGGATAAAGATTCCACATCCGAACAATTGATATTCAACCGCACGATTGCATTGAAAGACAGCTGGGAAAAGGCTCAGAAAAAGTAATCTACACATTTATGGAACATATGCCCGATGATGAAATGAGCCGTCTGTATGCGTCGTTTATGGAGGCGTATAACAACGGAGAAGACCTGTCGGGATTTTCCAAAGATGACCTGATTGATGTCTATGATTTCTCTCGGGGTATTCCTGATGATTTTATGTCCGAGGAAGTCCTTTCTATTGCGCTGATGCGATTCCCGAATAGCCGTGACTTAGTGAAGCGGAAAGCATTCTTCTACCACGATCTGGGTCATGACAGCATTTGTGATATCATTCTCATGTCGCTGCCTGAAACGTCATTCGTCAGGACGATGGCTCATCTGAGAAATGAATGGCGTCTTTTTGGCAATGAACCGCAATTGAATGAATATCTGGATGATTATGCCTCCGGATCGATAGAAGATGGCGATATAATTTTTACGGTTGACATTTTTGGTGATGCCGGATTGATTGACCTTGTTGTTCGCTATGCTGAGACGTTTTCAAAGATAAGCCAATATCCATCGACAGTATATAATGAATTGTATAATGCCTATTACGATAAGGGCATGTATGAGAAAGCGTTGGAATTCGGGCAGAAACTGACGGAAATAGATCCGTTCAATGCCGCTGCATGGACTGAGCTTGCCAACCTTTATCTGATGAAAATGAATCGGCCGGACGTGGCCGCCGAGTGTGCGGAATATGCAATTGCCATAGATCCGGAAGATGTCAATCCGCGCATGATAAAGGCTCTGTCGCTCTATGATTCCGATCCGACTGAAAGCAAGAGCATGGTTGCTGAGGCGTTGGCCGGGGATGTTAAGGCGCCGAGCGCATGCTATGTCGGGGCTTTTATTGATTTTTATGAGGGGAAGGAGCGTGATGCCGTTGAAAAGATTACGCAGTCGCTTGACAATTTCTCTTTAGCTCAACGCAGGGAGACTATTGATTTGTTGCTCAGAAAAATTCGTAAGCCGCTTGATTGCGACATGAGAGACCGCATTCATGATCTGCTGATAAAAGATGATTCGATCAATGCAGAGGCGTGGGTTGAAAACTTGTTGCGTTTGGGCTGTATTCGCGGAGCGTATGAACTGTATTCGGAGGCGTCGGCTGTATGGTGTTATGATGCCGGGAATCTGCAAGCAATGCTAACGGCCTCTGAAGTGATGTACAGGTTGAAACTATATGATAAGTCGGCAGAAGTGTTGGCCGTATATGTGAACAAGACTCCTCTTGCCGATGTGACTCCGCCTGCGATTCTTCTTTATGCTTTGTCTCTTTACAGGTGTTGGCAAGGCGATGAGGTCAGGTCATTTGTCAGCGAGGCGAAGATGGTGCTTGAACAAGCACCGTCGATGTCATCATTGGCCGATGAATTGCTGAGAGAATCCGTCATTCCCCGCTTGGCTAGTCTGCTGTCACGCATTGATGGGGATGAAACGGTTGCCGAGTCTTGTTTTGATCCTTTTGTCAAAGGCTGAAACGGACTGTCACTGATTGATCAAACCGGAGTTAGAGATAGGGATTGTGAAACTTTTCGCGTCCGATAGTCGTTTCCGCGCCATGTCCGGGATAGACAATTGTGTCATCGGGCAATGTCAGCAGTCGCTTTGCTATGTTTGTAATTAGCTGTTGATGATTGCCTCCGGGCAGATCGGTGCGTCCGATGCTGCCGTTAAACAGAGCATCTCCGGTCAATACAAAATTCGATTCGCGGCAATAATATGCCACAGATCCCGGAGAATGCCCCGGCACACAGATGACCTCCAGCGATTCGTTCCCAATAGTCAATATCTGGCCGTCAAAAAGATCTGAATCGGCTGTCAGGTCTTGTGGCCGTGGAATGCGTAGCCGGAACATTTGGGCTTGGGCGGCTCTGGCCTGTCCGAGCGGAGCGTCATCGGGGTGTGCCATTGACCGGAGTACATATTTTTCTGAAACATACTCATGTCCTAAGGTGTGGTCTATATGCAGATGGGTGTATAGTAAATATTTTAGTCTGATTCCGTTTTCATCAATGAATTTCGCGAATAGTCGTTGTTCTTTATCGTTGGACATGCCGGGGTCTATAACCGCTCCCTCATGTGTTTCAGGATTCCAGACAACGTAGGTCAGTTCGCCGAACAGATTGAATTCAAAAGACTGTAGTTTCATAGTTCTATATAGATAAGATGTTTTGACGCGAAAAATTCGTTATTGAAATAGTCTGATAGCGGAACATCCAGTACCGGCATCCGGCAATCTTTGATTTCCTGCATCAGATCGCCTCCTTTCAGGCATAACAGACCATTGGGCAGACGGTTTTGATGCGTTGCCGAAATATTTTTTCGTATCAGTGGCAGCAGTTTGTCGAGGGTCATGACCGCGCGGCTGACAATGTAGTCGAATTTATCATGACATTCTCCGATGTCTCCATGTTGGAAAGTTACGTTTTCTAATCCTATCGCTTCTGCAACGGCCCGCGCCACATTGATTTTTTTGCCGATTCTGTCAATCAGGTGGAACTTGCATTCCGGCCATAATATGGCAAGCGGTATGCCGGGAAAGCCTCCTCCGGTGCCAAGATCAAGGAATTTTGTTCCCGAAGATGGTGTTATGAATTTTCCTATTGCCAGCGAATGAAGTATATGCCGCTCATAAAGATTGTCAATGTCCTTTCTGGAAATGACGTTGATCTTGGAGTTCCAATCGGAGTATAGCGGACCAAGTTGTTTGAATCGTTCAATCTGGCGGTCAGACAGCTGTGGAAAGTATTTTATTATGGTTGAATGCATGGATAATAATTGCCTTATTTCTGTAACTTTGGTTTTATTGGTCTTTTAAGATGCAAAAATAGTGAATAATTTCTTACCTTTGACAACAAAAAGTGACACAGATGATTAAAATTGGAAAAAGAAATAGATTGACAGTGGCCCGGAAGGTTGATTTCGGGCTTTATCTTGACGGCGGAAATGGCCTTGAGATCCTTTTGCCTGCAAGGTATGTCAATGATGAAATGCAGATTGGAACAGAGGTTGATGTTTTTGTTTATACGGATTCTGAGGACAGAATCATTGCGACAACAGAGCATCCATACGCTGAGGTTGGAGAAGTAGCCTTTCTAAAGGTTGTGGCCGTGAACCGGATCGGCGCATTTCTGGATTGGGGGCTTATGAAAGATTTGCTGGTGCCTTTCCGCGAGCAGAAATCAACTATGCGGGTCGGTGGTGTATATCCGGTATATGTTTATCTTGACGATGCTTCAAAGAGAGTTGTCGCTACGGCCAAGATAGAGAAATATATAGGTAATGCAATGCCGCGCTATAAGTGCGGCGACAAGGTCAACGCAATTGTATGGAAAGCGACTCCGTTGGGATTGGCATGCATTGTTGAAAATATGCATTCCGGAATGCTCTATGCCAATGAGACTTTCAGCAAGCTTGAGCCGGGTATGAAAATCGAAGCATGGGTCAGACGAGTTCGCCCTGACGGAAAGATTGATCTTAGGCTGTCTGCTCCTGCTTCCGGACGAAGCCGCACGGAGCAATTGGCCGTCAACTTATTGCGGATGCTTCAGGAAGAGGGCGGCCATATTGGATTGAATGATAAATCATCGCCTGAACAGATAAAAGAGATGCTGCAATGCAGCAAGAGAGATTTCAAACAAGCGGTCGGACATTTGCTGAAAAGCGGAAAAATAGTCCAAAACGATGGCGGTTTATCACTTTTGGGTGACTAAATGGCTGAAATATGGGAAATTTTTCGCAACTTTGCAATCTGCAATAATTCTGCAATAATAATTTAACAAAAGGATAGTTTAAATGGAATTTTCAGCAAATCAGATAGCCGCACTTGCCAATGGTACGGTGGACGGCGATGGTGAAGTGAAAATCAACACGATAGCAAAGATTGAAGAAGGACATCCCGGAGCGATATCATTCCTTGCAAATCCCAAATACACTTCGTATATATACACTACCGAATCGTCTGCGGTTTTGGTCAGCAATGATTTTGTCGCAGAAAAGCCTGTTAAGGCCACTCTAATCCGGGTTCAGGATCCCTATGCTACTGTGGCGCATCTTCTGACTATGGTTCAGCAAATGACAGTCCCCCAGCCTTGCGGTATAGAATCGCCCAGCTTTATCGCCGAAGGTGTTGAAGTTGATCAGGATAGCTATATCGGTGCATTTGCCTATGTCGGGAAAGGCACGCAGCTTGGCAAAGGTGTGAAAATATATCCTCAGGCTTATGTTGGCGCCGGTTGTGTTGTTGGTGACGGCACTATTTTATATGCCGGCGCAAAGGTTTATCATGGTTGCAAGATCGGGAAGAATTGTATTATTCATTCCGGGGCAGTGATCGGTGCTGATGGGTTTGGCTTTGCCCCGACAGCTGACGGTTACGACAAGATTCCTCAGATTGGCAACGTGGAAATCGCCGACAATGTCGAGATAGGAGCAAACACAACTGTTGACAGAGCCATGATGGGCAGCACGCGTATTGAGGAGGGCGTAAAGCTTGACAATTTGATACAGATCGCTCACAATTGCCGTGTCGGCCGACATACGGTAATGGCATCTCAGGCCGGTGTTGCCGGCTCAACCAAGGTGGGCGAGTGGTGCATGATTGGAGGTCAGGTCGGCTTGGCCGGACATATAAAAATAGGTGATCGGGTTGAGATTGCCGCACAGTCCGGAATGCACAAGAATGTGCCCGACGGAGCGCGACTGTTTGGCTCTCCGGCAATGGATTTGAAAGCGTATGGACGTCAGGCAATATCCATCAAACGACTTCCGGAGCTATTTAGAAAAGTTGATGAAATAGAGAAGAAACTAAATAAATAAACCATCATATCAGTTATGAAACAGGTAACTCTTAAAGCCCCTTTTTCAGTACATGGTAAGGGTCTGCATACCGGAATGGTGATTGATGCCGAATTTCTGCCGGCACCTGACAATCACGGATATAAGATACAGCGCATAGATCTTGAAGGAGAACCGATTCTTGATGCTGTCGCAGAGAATGTTGTCTCGACAGCGCGTGGCACGACCATTGCCCGCGGTGAGGTTTCTGTCAGCACGATTGAACATGCAATGGCGGCATTATATGCTTCCGGCATTGACAACGTCCTGATTCGTGTCAATGGTCCGGAAATACCTATTCTTGATGGTAGTGCGCGTGAATTCTGTGAAAAGATTGAGTCGGTCGGTCTGGAAACGCAAACAGACGATAAAGACTACTATATTGTCAAGCAGAAGATAGAAGTGCGTGACGAAGCTACCGGTGCATCTATTGTTGTCCTTCCTGACAAGGATTTCAGCGTTGATGTTATGATTCAGTTCGATTCGCCTGTGTTGCCGAATCAGTTTGCATCTCTTGAAGCATTTGAAAATTTCGGGAAAGAAATAGCCTCTAGCCGTACGTTTGTGTTTGTGCGGGAGATCGAACCGCTGGTGAAAGCGAATTTGATCAAGGGCGGTGATCTGGAGAATGCGGTTGTCATCTATGACAAGGAAATGGATCAGGCGCAGCTTGACCGGCTTGCCGACATGATGGGCGTGAACCATAAAGAGGTTTCCGAGTTTGGATATATTCAGGCCGATCCTCTGCGATGGCCGAACGAACCGGCGCGTCATAAACTTATGGATATTATGGGCGATCTGGCTCTGATTGGTCGTCCGGTGAAGGGCAAAGTCATTGCAACACGCCCCGGACACTCTATCAACACGGCATTCTCAAAGAAAATCCGCAAGGAACTGAAACATCAGGATATTCAAGCTCCGCTATACGATCCGAACAAAACGCCGGTGCTTGATAACAACCGTATTCGGGAACTTCTTCCTCACCGTTATCCGTTCCTGTTGATCGACAAGATTATTGAAATAGGCGATAACTATATAGTCGGAGTGAAGAACATAACGGCAAATGAACCGTTCTTCACCGGACATTTCCCGCAAGAACCGGTGATGCCGGGCGTGCTTCAGATTGAAGCAATGGCACAGACCGGCGGGCTTTTGGTTCTCAGTGGGCTGGATGATCCGGAAAAATACTCTACCTATTTCATGAAGATCGACAACGTCAAGTTCCGCCATAAGGTTGTGCCCGGCGACACGCTGATTTTCCATATATCGTTTATGACTGAGCTTCGACGCGGTTGTGCCGTTATGAAAGGATATGCTTTCGTTGGTGAGAAAATCGTATCCGAATGTGAGTTCATGGCACAGATTATTAAAAATAAAGAATAAATAGATTGATATGAAGCAACCGTTAGCATATATTCATCCCGCTGCCAAGATCGCTCCGAGTGTTGTTATTGATCCTTTTGTAACAATCGAGCAGAATGTAGAGATTGGCGAAGGTACTCGCATTGGGAGCAATGTTACAATAATGGAAGGCGCACGAATCGGAAAAAATTGTACGATTTTCCCCGGTGCGGTTATTTCCGGGATTCCTCAGGATTTGAAATTCAGAGGTGAGGAGACTCTGGCTATAATCGGAGACAATACAACAATACGCGAATGTGTCACAATCAACCGTGGCACTGCCTCAAAGGGCAAAACGGTAGTCGGATCCAACTGTCTGATTATGGCTTACTCCCATGTGGCGCATGACTGTGTGGTTGGCGATAACGTTATCATATCGAATGCAACGCAGATAGCCGGAGAAGTTGTGGTTGACAATTTTGCAGTTATCGGAGGCGGTTCGCTGATTCATCAGTTCTGTCATATCGGACCTCATGTGATGATTCAGGGCGGTGCTTTGGTCAACAAGGACATTCCTCCTTATGTAAAGGCGGCCCGCGAACCTATCGCTTATGCAGGTGTCAATTCAATTGGTCTTCGCCGCCGCGGGTTCACAAACGAAACAATTCGCGACATTCAGGAGATATATCGTTATTTGTATCTGTCCGGCTATAATAATTCGGATGCTGTTGAGCGTATCGAGGCCGAACTCCCCGCAACGAAAGAACGCGATGAAATCATCCTTTTTGTCCGTAATTCCAAGCGTGGCATCATTAAAGGCTATGTGTAAGGAACATTTGACGTTATGTATGTCATAAAATCAATGGCGGCTTCGTGTGGAAGTCGCCATTGATTTTTCAGGAGGGTTCTGTCATTTCAGCTGGCTGGCTGTGTCTGAAATTCTGCGGCCGAGGCCGATTGTATATCCTTGAGAGACGAAAACAACGCGATTGAAGGTATCTGCTATTATAAATATCGGACTTTCGGTTTCGGCAATCCTGAGATCTTCAATCAGACGCTGCGATATTTTGCCGTTGTTATCGATTCCGAACATGACATTCTTTGGAAGCTCCGGCATCACACTCATATCCATACGGTCAAATGACTCTTGACTGTCAAACAGCAGTAATATCGGACGCCCCCAAGCCTCTAAAGCGGCAGATTCTTCAGATAAATCACGGAAAGCATGGTTTGAAGGTTCATGTCCCGCCTTTACAAGCCCCAGCACGTAATATCCGCGTCCGGTAGCTGACAATATGGACTGTTCCGTTTCGCTGTCTATCGGTTTATAGCGTGTCTCCGCATCAAAAGAGCCTAGAACTTCGATTCCCGAGGGATCTTCTCTGACTATCAGGGAGTCTATCGTAAGCCCCTCGTCAATAGCGACTATATCATAGTGGGATAGAACGCTGCCGTCGGCCATGCGTTGACCTGTAACAATAAGATATTGACCGCAATCCAGAGGCATTGGCTTGCGGAAAGTCTCGCTCCACGGAATAAAATCCGGATAGTTTAACAGCTGCGGTTCTCCATTCTCGATCTTTGAAATTGTAAAATGGGTGTAGTATTTCGGATCGTTGACAGCGCGTGTAGGGGAGAACAGGAGCTGAAGTTCTCCGGTTGTGGCTGATTTCTGTTCTTGTCGAGCCGTGTTGAAAATCGCATCATGCCATTTCATGTCATTGTCAGCCCATTGCGTTTTTCCTGTTATCGGATCGATTCGGGCGGGAATGCCAAACGAGCGAGCTCCGGCAACAAAGAAAATGTCGCGGGATATTGCCGATGTCTTTTTATTCGACCAAACAGCTTCGGGCGACATGGTTGCTTGTGAGGGATACCAGTCAAGCGAAGCCGAGATTTCACGGTTGACGTATTCAACCCAGATTTGTGGAGCGGATTGAAACTTACGGATATCTTCCGCATTGAAAACTGTCCGGAAAAAAGAGCGGAATGATGTCAGTTCCTCCGAGGCAATGCGTGGCGACATTACGTAAGGAGCAAATAATTCATTGCCGTTGTCTTCAGCCTTGATATGATCTTGAAGCACTTCCTCCGGAATATCTGTGAGGTCTTTATCTGATACTGATTCCAACAGTTTGATGGCTTTATTGATGGCACTGGCAGGTAAAGAATGAAGAAATTTGGCTATGACCGCATGGTTTCCGCGTGATTTCTTCATTATAGGCCAAAGAATGGCATTATCGATATTGAGGTCGTTTGCCAGTTTTGCCGAACTTGTCTCAGATGCAAAAGTAGATGTATATGCATTTCTGATTGAATCTTCTCTGACAAAACGGCGGGTGTTTTCATGGCGCATCGCATCCGTTACGGATACCTGCGACGCTCCTTGTCGGGGAGGCGTTATGTTCAGAGCGGCTGAAAATGTTGATTTATTGTCGTGATCAAGCCGGATATGTGCATTGCGGTCTGTTCCTATGCGTAATTTCTCAAATCCGAACCGTTTGCCGTCTGTTGCCCAAACGATAATGTCACCCAGACCTCCGATGATTGATGTCTGACCATCTTGTCCTGCTGTTTTGGTGACAACGGGATAAAATTCCGCATAGTTATAGACTCTGAATGACACCTTTGCTCCATTGACCGGTTTGCCTTGCCGATCCAGAATCGTTACCGACAGCGTATCGACAGGCGCATAATTGGATGTGACATTTATGTCCGTGTTGCCATTCATCCGGGCCAACACTTCCTCCGGACCGTCATAGTCGCTTCCCGGCACGCGTGCATGCATAAGCATCCCTCGTGTCGATGGTGCGTTGAACCATCCGAGGTTCAACACCGGTTCCGGTTCGCACGCGCCTAAGAAGTACCATTGTCCGTCAGCCCAGGCCTCAACCCAGGCATGATTGTCGTCTGTATGTGCCCAGCGCGGGGTATAGACCTGTCTGGCGGGAATTCCCATAGCCCTTAGAGCCGCAACCGTAAACGTTGATTCCTCTCCGCATCTTCCGATTGCGGCGCTGACTGTCTGCAATGGCGAATGTGTCCGTCCGTCCGATGGCTGATATGTGGCTTTTTCGTGACACCAGTGGTTGATTTCAAGAATGGCCTGCTTCATGCCGAGTCCGTTCACACGTGTGCGCAGTTCATCATAGAATACTTGACGGTGTGTGTCGAGCGCTTCATTGTTGACACGGAGCGGAAGCACGAAATAGCGGAATTCTCTGTCAGGAACATTCTTCCCCCACGGCATTTCCATTCGGGCTTTGATGGCCGGACGCACCGCATTTTCAAGAAAGAATTCCGGAGAGCGGTTTGCCGAATCTGCCGGATTCATACTATTGTATAGAAATCCTAGCCATTTAAGCTCATCTGACGAAGCTGACAGCTTGAATGCCGAATCCGGTATCCCTGTTGAATATGAATTTATAAAACAGGTTGAGACAATTAATAATGCTATAAATTTATTCATGGGAAATTGTGGACTATGTCAGCCAACCGGCTGACTATTTCTTTTGAGGTTGATATTCTGGAATATTCATCGGCATCCGGTGATCCCATAGCGACAGACTTGTTGCGGAAGATCATATTGCTTTGAACGGTGATCTTTGCCGAAGCATGAAGCTCCTCAACACCTGTTGTTTTGAGTATCTCAGCTGCATTTTCGGTCGTCACGCCTGCTCCGGCCATGATCTTTATTCGGTTTCCGCCAATGACGTTAAGAGCATTGATAAGAACAGCCCCATCCGATGCTGATGCGGCCTGACCGGATGTCAGAAGTCTGTCGCAATCGAGCTCAATCAAATTGCGCAAGGCATCTTCCGGATTGCAGCAAAGATCGAATGCACGATGAAAAGTTACCGTCATGCCGGTTCTTTTGGCTGCGTTGATCAGAAGCCGGCATGTCGGCATGTCAATATTGCCGTCAGGGGTCAGTGCGCCTATCACTGCGCCTGACGCTCCTGCCTTTGCCGACATTTCAATATCGCGTATCATTATTCCGGTTTCAGTCGGTGAATAGATGAAATCTCCGTTGCGTGGTCGGATAAGGACGTTTACCGTGACGTCATTTTGGCCGGTGGCATGTTCAATCAGGCCGATTGAAGGAGTTAATCCTCCTTCTGACAGAGCCGAACACAGTTCTATGCGGTCTGCTCCGCCTTCAATTGCGGCTGTAACGCTGTCGGCATCGGCACAGCATATTTCAAGCAAGCGTTTTCGACTCATTGTTTCAGTGTCAATTTGATAACGAAATCAGGTTCATCGGCAGGAATTGATTCGGGCAGAAGTGTGGTGCTGTCGCCCGATTGTTTTAGTTTGACCGGTTGGAGTGTATTATAGACAACCGCATTCTTGATTTTCTTAGTCTTGATCGGAACGGATATTTCTTTTGCATCCGGATTGATTATGTGGATATATATTTTATCTCCGTTGCGTGTCGCTACACCCCATTCCTGTTCTTCAAATCCGGCAGCCGATGTCGGGCGGATTGTCGGAGCATATACGCTCATCCATTTTCCGATGGCGGAAAGTCTTTCAAGGGCAGCGGCCGGAATTTCTCCGTTGGGTTGAGGCCCTACGTTGAGTAGAAGGTTTGCTCCTTTTCCTGCCGTTCGGACAAGACATCTTATCAATTCTTTTGAGTCCAGATAATCAAGGTCGGAAATATTGTAACCCCATGAATGGTTCATCGTGAGACATGTTTCCAACGGTAAATGGGAAATGTCTTGGCCTGACAGACCGGCAGTGTTTTCTCCGGGCAGGTCGCGTTCGAATATCTGGATGTTTTCTCCGGCAAATGGGGTTTGGTGGTGGTTGTTCCCGATCAGGCATGATGGTTGAAGACGGTGGATAAGTGCATATTGTTCAGGCAACTGCCAATCGAATGGGGTTTTATCCTCATCGTGATCCCACCAGCCGTCAAACCATATTGCGCCAATCGGTCCGTATTGTGTCAGCAGTTCGGTCAGCTGTGAGTTCATGAATTTGTAGTAGTTAGCCCAATCAACCTTCGTTGAGTCGCGTCCGGTCTGGAGTCCGGTGCGTCCTGAGGGATAATCCGGACGAGTCCAGTCGATATGTGAGTAGTAAAGATGTAGTCTGATTCCCTGACGCTGACATTCATCGGATATTTCTTTAAGGATATCGCGTTTGAAAGGCGTTGCATCAACTATATTATAGTCTGATTGGTCGGTGTCCCACATTGAGAATCCGTCATGATGACGTGTCGTGAAACATATATATCCGGCTCCGGCATCCTTAAATGCTTTAATCCATGCGGCCGCATCAAATTTGGCAGGGTAGAACCCGGATGCAGCCTTTGCATATTCTTCGGCATTGATTCCGCGGTTAAGATACCATTCGTTCTGGCCGAACATACTGTAAATACCCCAGTGGATAAAGATTCCGAGACCGCAGTCGCGGAATTCCTGTTGTGATTGTCTGATCTCATCGGAAGCAACGTAGTCCGTGGGGAGACTTCCGGCATTGACATAGAATGGGGCTATTATGGCCGACAGGATTGCAACTGAGCTGATTATCTTTCTGATTTTCATGATCTGAACCGTTTTTAAATATATAAGGGAGACTCTTTTCAGATATTTCTTTTAAAGAGTCCCCTTATGGTGGAGTTGAAAAATGTTGCCTTTTAGTGGAAAAGGCTTGCTTTATATTTCAATGTCTGTTTAGAATGGAATGTCATCTTCGTTGGATGAACCCATCGGAGCTGTAAACGGATCAACTGCCGGAGGTGGGGTTGCTCCGCCAAAGTTGGTGGCTGGAGCTGCTGCATTTTCTTTTTCTGCTTTCCATCCACGGATGCTTGTGAACCAGCGATTGTTGTATTCACGGCTTTCAATGTCAAAACTGAGAGTTATGACCTCGCCGACATTAAGCGGGTATTGGTCTGCACGATCTCCGAAGAAATCGAAATGCACTTTTTTGGGGTATGTCTCCATTGTTTCAAGCACATATTCGCGTTTCTTCCAATTATTGCCGCTTTTTGATACGCCGGACATTTCTGGCAGTGCCAGAATGATTTTTCCTTTAATTTCCATATTTTATTGAGTGGTTATGATTGTCGGTTATTAGATTTTACAAATGTAGCGATTAAGCGTGAATTGAGCAAATTTTTTATGGTAAGAGCGCATCAGCTGAGTGGCTGACGCGCTCTTTATCAAATCGTTATATGATGAGTTTTATTATGCTTTCACTGCTGCAACTCCGGGAAGCACTTTGCCTTCAATAGCTTCTAGAAGGGCGCCGCCGCCGGTTGAAACGTAGGAAACCTGATCGGCAAGACCGAATTTGTTAACGCAGGCAACAGAGTCGCCGCCGCCAACAAGCGAGAATGCTCCGTTTTTGGTCGCTTCAACGATTGCATCGGCTATTGCACGTGATCCGCCTGTGAAGTTGTCAAATTCAAAAACGCCGGCAGGACCGTTCCACAGTATGGTCTTTGCCGGAAGAATAGCCTCGGCAAAAGCTTTGCGTGTCTCAGGACCGGCATCCAGACCTTCCCATTCTTCGGGGATATCCATAACGGAACAAACCTGTGTGTTGGCATTGTTGTCGAATGCATCGGCGGCAATGCAGTCTGTTCCAAGAATGAGGTTGACGCCTTTTTCTTTGGCTTTCTTCATTATGTCGAGAGCAACATCGAGTTTGTCAAGTTCGCAAAGCGACTGACCGACGTTGCCACCCATAGCCTTTGCAAATGTATAGGTCATACCGCCGCAAAGGATGAGATTGTCAACTTTATCCATGAGGTTTTCGATGATACCGATCTTGGTGGATACTTTCGAACCGCCCATGATAGCGGTAAATGGACGCTTGATGTCGCTGAGAATGTTGTCAACGGCCTTAACCTCTTTTTCCATCAGATAGCCGAGCATTTTGCTCTGAGCATCGAAATAGTCGGCGATAACTGCTGTCGAGGCATGTTTGCGGTGTGCTGTGCCGAAAGCATCGTTAACATAAACATCGGCGTAGCTTGCAAGAGTCTTTGCAAATTCTTTCTGACGCTCTTTCATCTCTTTCTTGGCTGCGTCATATGCCGGATCGGCTTTGTCAATGCCAACAGGCTTTCCTTCTTCTTCTGGGTAGAAACGGAGGTTTTCGAGCAAAAGCACTTCTCCTGATTTCAATTCGGCAGCTGCTTCAGCGGCTTTTGCGCAGTCGGGAGCAAATTTCACATCTGCGCCAAGTGCTTTGGCCACATCGTCTTTGATCTGAGCCAAAGAAAATTTGGGATTGACTTTTCCTTTAGGCTTTCCCATGTGGCTCATAATGATGAGCGCACCACCGTCGTTGAGGATTTTCTTGAGGGTCGGGAGTGCGCCGCGGATGCGAGTGTCGTCAGTGATCTTACCATTCTCGTCCAATGGCACGTTGAAGTCAACGCGCACGATTGCCTTTTTGCCGGCAAAGTTAAATTCGTCGATATTCATTTTGAATTATATTGTGTTGGTGAATTACTTAACATACTATGCAAAATTAGCAAAATATTTCAGAACTTGCACATCTGTAACATTAATTTATTCAAAATATCCGTTTAATCTGTCTGTTGAATCGGAATGTGCTGCTATTGCATTGTAGTTCTTATGATTATGCTTGATTCTCTTTCAGCAGTGCGGCCATTTGGTCACGGAGTTTGCGTGCTTCGGCAGCAGCGGCATCGGCGTAGTCTTCTCCGGACGAAGCATAGATGATGCCTCTGGATGAGTTGACAAGCAGTCCGCAATCGCCGGGGATCATTCCGTAGCGGCACACTTCTTCAAGGCTTCCGCCTTGCGCACCGACTCCAGGAACAAGCAGAAATGAATGAGGGGCGATGTTGCGGATTTCTTCAAACATGCGTCCCTGTGTTGCTCCGACAACGTACATCATCTCGTCTTCGCCGGCCCACTTCTGTGATGTGGTGATGACGCGCTCAAACAGTGGTGTATTGTTTTCATCTTTGGTCAGCTGGAAATCAAAAGACCCTTTGTTGGATGTCAGTGCGAGCAGGATCACCCATTTGCCTTCATATCCGAGAAACGGCGTTACGCTATCTTCTCCCATATATGGGGCGACTGTGACTGCATCAACATCGAGATACTCAAAAAACGACCGTGCATAGAGTTTCGATGTGTTTCCTATGTCACCGCGCTTTGCGTCCGCAATGATAAACTGGTCGGAATAGTTCTCCTTGAGATACTTGATCGTCTTTTCAAGAGCAATCTGACCTTTGACGCCGAGACTCTCGTAGAATGCGAGGTTCGGTTTATAGGCCACGCAGTATGGTGCGGTTGCATCTATTATCGCTTTGTTGAATTCAAAGATGGGGTCATCCTTATCAAGCAGATGTTCCGGAATTTTCTTGATGTCCGTATCGAGGCCTACACAGAGGAACGATTCCTTGCGGCGTATGTTTTCGATTAGTTCTTTACGTGTCATATGTTATGGGATGTTTATAGTTCGGAGGCTTTGAGCTTTTCAGCATTTTCGGCCACAATAAGATGGTCAATGCAATCTTGTATGTCGCCGTCAACGAATGCCTGAAGATTATATATGGTGTAGCCGATGCGGTGATCGGTTATCCGCCCCTGTGGATAGTTATATGTCCGGATTTTTGCCGAACGGTCGCCGGTAGAGACCATTGTTTTGCGGCGCGATGCTATGTCATCTATATATTTCTGATGCTCTTTGTCGTAGATGAACGTGCGCAGACGGCTCAGTGCGCGTTCCTTATTCTTGGGCTGGTCGCGTGTCTCCGTACATTCAATCAGGATTTCTTCCGTTTCACCGGTGTTGGGATTTTTCCACATGTAGCGCAGACGCACTCCTGACTCGACTTTGTTCACGTTCTGTCCGCCGGCGCCACCGCTTCGGAATGTGTCCCATTTGATTTCTCCTTCATTGATCTCAACATCGAAGGCTTCGGCTTCCGGGAGAACGGCGACAGTGGCTGCCGACGTATGGACGCGTCCTTGTGTCTCGGTTGCCGGTACACGCTGGACGCGGTGGACTCCGCTTTCATATTTCAATGTCCCATAGACATTGTCGCCGCTGACGGCCATAACGATTTCCTTATATCCGCCCGCGGCACCTTCACTTGCTGATGTGATCGCGATATTCCAGCCTTTTGATTCGCAGTATTTCATATACATTTTGGCAAGGTCGCCTGCGAATATTGCAGCTTCATCGCCTCCTGTGCCACCGCGGATTTCAAGAATGGCGTTCTTTCCGTCTTCCGGGTCGGCGGGGATGAGTTGGAGTTTGATTTCCTCTTCAAGTTCCGGCAGGGCGGCTTGAGCGGTGTCCAGTTCCTCTTTTGCCATTGAGCGCAACTCATCATCGCTTTCAGTCTCAAGCACCTGACGTGCGTCGTCGATGTCTGCTGTCAGCTGACGGTAGCGGCGTGTCAGAGACATTAGTTTTTCAAGATCCTTGTATTCTTTTGTGAGCCGCACATAGCGTTTCATATCTGCGATTACATCAGGATCGGTGATAAGCGTTGATATCTCTTCATATCGGGCATCAAGCCCTTCGAGCCTTGAAAGCAGGGAGTTTTCTGACATATTGTTTTAATTTTTTGCGAATTTACAAAAAATATGGCTAACGGCAAATGCTTTATCCTGTGTTTATGAGCCGGTTCCCGGCGGTTATCGGGGGGATGTTGACTGAATGCGTGCGTCTGTTACGTGTTCAAGCCACACCGGTGCGCGATTCCAATGCAATGGCTGATAATCATTGTTGAATTTGATAATGTTGTCTAGAAATTTCAGGCCGTTGACAGACTTTGCATAAAGCAGGGGCGTATCAAATGTTTCAAACACATTTCCTGTAATCTCGATATTCGAGTGGAAGTATTGTTGCTGCCCTGCCAGATCAGGTATTTCGGGATAGATTGAAATGACTGCGTTTGTGAACTGGAATAGATTTGTCAGCGCGTTTATGAAGCGGTTTTTACGTATGATCACATTGCGGCACGCTCCGGTTTCATACCATCCGTTGCAGTCTCCGCTAAGCAGGATTGCCGAGCCGGAGGTGTGGTCGAATATATTGTTCTCGACCAATACCGGACGGCGCGTGCTGAACAATGCGCCACGCGCACGGTTGTTTCGTATCATATTGCCGGAAAATGTGACTGCCGGAGTCATTGTCAGATTCTCCATGCCAAATGCTCCTTTGCCGGGGTCAACGCTTGGATCGATAGCGCGGTCAAATGTTATTTTAAATTGTTTGGCCCCTTGAATGACAGGCTGGTCGAACGGCATGATTGATGCAATTGAGAGCGGCTGTCCGGCAATTTCCATGGTTGAAGACCGGATGAATGATACCGAGTCGCCGGTCACGCCCCAGCGGAAACCATAGGATTGCGGATGCATATATTGGCCGATGACAGTTGCCGAGTCGATCCGCTCAACGATTTTCAGATATGTGCCATGCACGTTGATTGCATCATCCATCATGCCCTCATATAATCCGTTTTCAGAGATGATAGTCCCTGTGCAACCTGAAAAATGGGTTGCATCGGCTTGAGTGGTGAAATATCGCGGATCATTGTCTCCACGGAGACATACGTTGAAGTCATATAATCTTATATCGGTGCTGTTCTGGGCAATCAATCCCATGCCTTCTGCATAATGCACCTTTACGCCTGACAATTCGGTTTGCCGGCAGTTATCAAGAAATATGCCTGGGCAGGGACGGTCATATGTGCGCATTGCGATGACGGTTCCCGGCGTCAGCTTGTTGTTTTGCCAGGGTGCTTTGATCAATCCGTTGCCGAGTTCCGTTACATTTGTTGTCCCGATGCCGATATCGGATGTGTTGTAAACCATGTGGCGTGTCTCTCCGTCAAAGGCGATCCCAACGTATGGCACATGCCCCCAGCCTTCACCGCCGACATGGAATTCTCCGTTTTTTGTGACGTGATATTTCACCCACGGGGCAGGGCGGTAGGTAATAGTTCCGGCTGTAGTATCGTTCTCAACTATTGTGACTTGTGATATATGCGGATTTTCAAAGTCGATGCTTAGATTGCGTATGGCGCAGCCTGACGATTGGATGACTGCAATTGGCAGCATTCGTCCGTGAAAGATCAATTCTGCGCCCTGCCCATCGATGATGACATTTTTTTTGCCTTCAAGTATCAGTCCGATTGATTTTGGATTGGTTTGATCGTGATTTGAAATAAATAGAGTCCGTTCAGTCAGTTTGTGTGGGCGGAAATCGTAGCGTCCCGGAGCCAGTTTGAGGGTAAGGGTATCTGTGTCGCGCTGTTTTGCCGTAGCTTTCTCAATGGCGCGATATAGAGCCTGTGTCTGACTGCTTTTCTTTCCCGGAGACACTCCTGTTTTTGTCAGGTCAATGGTTCGTTGGGCGGCAGACATGCTGATGCATGAAATGGCTATCAATGAGATGCAGGTCAGGATTTTTTTCATGATATTTTGTGATTTAGTGAAATGCG
>CAYTLU010000249.1:0-2775 GCA_964438665.1 uncultured Bacteroides sp. | reverse complement strand
TTTTGCTCTTCCGGTATGCCGGTGTCGACATTGCATACGTCGGTCTCTCCGGCTTGATCGTCGAAGTCTCGGTTTTGGTAGCAAGCATCTATTTGTTCGTTCATAAAAAGCCCTCTGGAGTGGTTCTCGGTCTAAAGTATTTCGACAAGGCATTCTTGTACGCCATCCTCGGAATGTCCGTTTGGGTGCTTTTGCAGCTCGGCGGCGACACTCTGCTCTACCGGACGGACGCTTTGATCGTCAATCGCTATTGGGGCGTGATCGCTTCGGGTGCGCTGGGGGCGATTACGGAGATCGGAAACTATGTCATGGTGGCGGTCAGTGTCGTCGGAGGACTGCTCGGCCCGTTGATTTTGATCGCCTACTCGAAAGGCAATCATGCGGAGGTCAAATCGTTGTTCGTCGAACAGTCGACCATTGTCGGGTGTCTGACGGCCTTGATCTGCGGAATCATTGCGGGCGCGGGTAGTCAGGTGCTCGAGATATGGTTGCAAAAAGAGCTGGGAGTTTACCATTGGTGGCTCTTTTCCAAGATGATTGTGCTGCCGTTTTACGCATCGGGCGGGATTCTGGCCTTTGTCTACCGCTCATGGAATCGGGTGAAATTTCCCGCCGTAGGCACTCTGCTGTTGGGCGTGACCGATATTGCCGTGATGGTAGCCGTTTGCGAATGGGTCAAACCCGAATCGCCGCTTGTCATCCTCGTGATCAACGCCCTTTTCGGTATCTTGCAGTGCTATCTGCTGAACGTGGTCAGCGTCCTGCGCATTTACAGCGACTGCAAAGGGAGACTCCTGCGGATTGCCGGCAAGATTACGGTTACATTTGCGATCTGTTTCGCTTTCAGCCGCTTGCTCGTTACGGTGATACCGCTTTCGAATTTTCCGCAGTTGGCGCTATTTTCGGTAGTAAACGGAATTCTTCTAGGCATCGTCTGCCTTACCATCTTTAATAGGACAGAAACCCGCAAGTTTATATCATTAATCAAGTGACAATATGAATCCATCAAGTGACAAAATGAATCTAGTATCAATCATCGTTCCCGTGTACAACGTCGAGAAATATTTGGCCCGATGTTTAGATTCGGTGATGGCCCAGACGTACGAAAACTTAGAAATCATCCTCGTGAACGACGGATCGACGGACCGTTCGGCCGAAATCGCGGCGCGTTATATTCAACAGGATTCGCGTATGAGGTTGATCGACCATGAATCCAACAGAGGGCTGATGCGTGCCCGTCAAACGGGGTATATGGCGGCGAAAGGCGATTATATCACCTTTTGCGATAGTGACGATACGATGCCCGCCGATGCGATCCAAAATCTTCTGACCGTGGCGCTTGAGGGTGGTTACGATATTGTTTCGGGTGAAATACTGTTCATCCCCGTTCATGGATCGCCGAGAAAATTCCGCCACAGGATGTCTTTTGAGGGCGGAGGTGATCCGGTTGAGATCTACAAGGCTGTGCTCAAACGCAAGCTGACTCACAATCTATGTAGCAAACTTATTAGAAGAGAGATACTTCAGGATTATTCTTACCGAACTTACGATCATTTTACGATTTCTGAGGACGGACTGCTGTTTTATCAGATAGCTGAGCATTGCAAATCATTGAAACATATCAAGACGATTGTCTACAACTATTATCAAAACCTGCAATCCTCCATGAATGTCCGTTTCTCGGAAAAAGCCATGCGGAACATTATGCTCATGTTGGCTTACCGTAAAGAATTAATTTTGAAATATCCACGATTGGAGAAAATAATGTCGCATAAGATAATATCGGATTTAGTAAAACAGTATTATTTCGGATATCAAAGAGAGATGGATTTGGATGGGTTGCTTGAAGAGTACGGTTTGTCGGAATATGTGACTACGTCCTATATCTTCAAGTATTGTTCTTTTGCTGAAGCGTGCAAATTTTGGTTGAGGAAGTATATATTTAGCGCTCGTGCTTAGCGTAAAATTTCGATGGAAATTTTAATCGCGAGCGATCTTTGCCCGTTTGGAAAGGTGGCGGATTTGATCACTGTAAAACAGTATGCCTCGGTCTGCCGCTCGGTGAAACCCGTCATCGAGGCGGCCGATTACAGTATGGTCAATTTGGAGTGTCCTGTTGTGGAGCACCCCACGCAACCTATACCCAAATGCGGCCCTAATCTGAAGACTGTAAGCGAGACGATTGGGATGGTGACCTGTGCCGGATTCAAGACAATGACCTTGCCAACAATCATATGCTTGACTACGGCAAAATAGGATTGAAGACACCTTGGCGGTGCTGGAACATGCGGTGTGGATCATGTGGGTGCAGGCCGCAATCTGACGGAGGCACAACGTATTTTGTACAAGCAAATTAATGGGAGGAGTGTCGCATTTGTCAATTGCTGCGAACACCAATTTACGATTGCAGGTGAGACGACGCCGGAGCCTATCCGCTCGATCCCGTGCAACAGTATTATGCGATTCGTAACGCCTGCGCGCGGAATCGTACGTCAAGATGCTCAAGTACTACAACTGTCGTTAGGAATATACGCAGATGGTCGACGACAGTTGTGCGGTCCTGAATAATGCCCTGATTGTGCGCGAGGGGAGCATCGTTGACTCGAGAATAAATAAATTTCAGAATCGGTAAGCCCGGCATTGCAACCGGGGCTATACCCGATCACTCTTTTGTATATTAATTGATTTTCAAAAATATTCATGGCGATTATCGCCGAAAAACAGTTTGTTTCATGCGTGTATTGGTAACGGGGGCTGCGGGATTTATCGGTTCCA
>CAYTLU010000248.1:0-4412 GCA_964438665.1 uncultured Bacteroides sp. | reverse complement strand
GACCGCTTTGGCGTAGGCGTACATGAATTGGGCCGTCACCGAAGCCTCCGGATAGTTCCCCTCGCGTTCGGGACAGTCGACGACCTGATACCACAGCCCGTCGCGCTGGTACTTGGGCAACGCGTCTGCCAGCCCCTGAACAAGCGAGACAACGAAGGCCCGGTCGGGGTGGTCTGCGGGGATGAAATCCAGATTGTCCACCAACGCCATGAACCACCAGCCGATGCTGCGCCCCCAGAAGTTGGGCGAATGGCCCGTCCGGGGATCGGCCCATCGTTGCGAACGGCTCTAGTCCCACGCGTGGTGATAGAGGCCCGTTGCGGCGTCGTAGGTGTGTTTGTGGCAGAGCTTGATCTGCCGGACGGCTTCGTCGATGCAGTCGGGCCGGTCGAACTCCGCGCCGAATTGCGAGAGGAAGGGCGAGGCCATGTAGAGGCCGTCCAACCACATCTGATGCTGGTAGATGAGTTTGTGCCAGTAGCCGCCGTCACAGGTGCGGGGCTGCAGTTTGAGCTGGCGGAGGAGCACCTCCATCGCCTTGCGGTACTTCTCCTTGCCGGTCCGGCGGTAGCAGTCGAAGAGCACCTTCCCCGAATTGATGAAATCGAGGTTGTAGGAGGCGCGGTCGTAGAGATGGATGTTTCCCTCGTCGTCCACCAGACGGTCGGCCCATTGCTCCACATAATCGAAATAGGTGCTCTCGCCCGTTGTTTTCCACATGCGGAGCATGGCGCAGCATCCGACGCCCTGCGCATAGCCGAAAAAGAGACGTTTCCCGTGATCCAGCTGCCAGGCTTCGGGGAAACGGCGCATTTCCGAATCGGCGAATCGGCGGGCGTATGTTTTCGTTGATTTTTGTTTGTCGGCGGCTGTTCCGGTTGTGGTGGTTGTTTCGGCTGCGGCGTTGTTGAGTGTCGTCGGACCGGTGTTTTTCACAGTTTCAGCCCCTGCGGGCAAAGTTGCGGCCAGCAGCAGGGCGAACGTGCAGAAGCGAAGTCGTTTCATGGTTATTTAAGTAAGTAGTTCAATTGTTTTCGGTTCGTCTCAACAAATATAGCATTTATTTTTCAGTTATCCGCCATAATTGCCTCAAAAGTTTGCAAAAAGTTCGTCCAGGGTTTACTCAATTCTCACATTTATAGTGATTTCTCGATAAATATCAAAAAAAATGGCCCAAAAGTGCTGTAAGAAAAAGTGCCCAAGAATTAAAACAGCTTCCTATCATCAAAATATTTTAATCAACTGTATATGCCTGCTGCATCGGGAAAATTTGTATGGAAAATCGCGCTAACTTTTTAGAGATAATTCGCCGATTATATTATTGAAAATCAATTTGTAAAATTGCACAGCACCCAAACAAAGCAGAACAATTGCAGAAAAAATGCTCGTTTCACAGACAATTTTCTGCGACTTAACGGCAGAATTTGAAATAAAAGTCGTATATTTGCGCTCGACAGTCTATTTTTATAAAGGAGTTGGACAGTAGACTGATATGACAATTAAAAACAATTTATATTATTAAAATTTTACAATTATGAAAAAGATTTTTGTAATGGCTATTTCAGCTGCCGCGCTGTTGGCTTCGTGCGGTGTTGCTAACAAACCGGCCTCATCGGAAGCGGTTAATCCTTATGGACCAGCTGTCGCTGCAGAGCCCTGTATTGAGTTATATGAACAATCGCCTTATAATAGAGCGTATGGTAATGGACAACATTTTAAGGAGTCGACCGCACGAAATATAGCAGAGTTGCAGGCTCGCGCAATGTTTGCGAGCAAAATAGAGACGGCAGTTTCATCAGCTACTAAAGATATAGGTATTGATTTAACAAAATACAGTGGAAACAATGAATCCGGCCAAATTGCAATGGATCAATCTGCAGGAGGGGGTAGTGCGGTAAAGGCAATTTCTCATCAAATTCTTCGTAATACTCATACGATTAAAACGTCGCGATATTTTAAATCGAATAACCAGTTTACGGTTTTCGTTTGTATGGAATATGGCGGTGATAAGAAGGAGCTGGTGAATCAAATTGAACAAACTGTAAAGGATATGATATCACCGGAAGACCGGGCGAAACTCGAACAGCGTCATGACCAATTTGAACAAAGCTTGTCGGAGGATCTAAAAAAATAAGTCATGCGCTATCGTATTCTTATAATAAGTATTTTACTCTTACTGGGTACTGTATCATCTTCAGGGCAGAATACATTGAAGCCCAAGTGGATGAGATCTATCCCCAATGCTTCCAGTTCTGACTTCTATTTTGTAAAAGTCCATTCGGATATGGGCAGTTCACTATCTGGCGCCAGAACTGCGATTATGCAAGAACTGACGGCCGGAGTTGAGCGTACGGATAGGGTTACGGTAAAAGAAATTTATGAGGATTCTTCCACTCAAAATTATTCTTCAAAAGGCGTATCTTTGAACGATGTCGACCACTATCAGCTTAATTTACAGGTAGATGGGTCTTCTCGACCAATTAGGTCAAGGCGTGTCGATGAATATTGGAGAACTTCGCTTCGCGGCGGATCGAGGATTTATGATTATTATGCGCTTTATGCCGTTGAAAGACAGGGAAGGAAAGCCGATTTTTCTGTCATATCGACAACATCCTCTTACGGTGCCCGCGGACTTTGGCGCTCGGCAATTATTCCGGGTTGGGGGCAGTTCCACAAAGGGGCAAACCTCAAAGGCGGTTTGATTCTCGGCGGTACGGCCGCGCTTGCTGCCGGTATTGTCTTTACCGAAAACCAGCGCTCCGATTATGCAAGACGCATCAACCAGACCCATGATATCAAGCTGATTCGCAGTTACCAGACCAAACGGGACCACTTTGCAACAGCACGCAATATCTGTATCGGTGCAGTTGCAGCGCTGTATGTTTACAACCTTATAGATGCCATTGCCGCCCCCGGTGCACAGCGTGTCGTTGTGAAAAAGCGGGCAAACGGGCGGACTTATGCTTTTTTGCCGGCAGTTACCGATGACGGTACGCCCGTTATGGCTGCAACAGTAACATTCTAAAAAAACTATGATGAAAAGATTCTCCTTACTCATTGTTTGTTTGGTAATTCTGGCTTCCTGCGCCAAGGATGAAGAGTCTGTGTTTGGAGGTATTTACGGCTCCATCCGCAACAGTGAGACCGGTGCCTTTGTCTACAACGCTGAGATAACGCTGGCGCCCGGTCATCCGTCGCCTATCACAGGTACCGACGGCGCATACGAATTTACGAACCTCGAAGCGCGTCAGTACACGATGACGGTGCGTGCATCGGGCTATCTTGACGACTCACGTCAGGTGACGGTGCTGCCGGGCGAGAATACACAGTGCGATGTGTTGCTGACTCCCGAACATGACATCGAGGGCGTGAACATCTCGACCAGGACGTTAGACTTTGGCTCTGCGCTGTCTCATCTTTCGGTTACGCTCTACAATACAGGCAACACGTCTGTAAGTTGGACCATTTCGACAAAATCATCGGTTGGGTGGATGACAATTTCACCCATGAGCGGCACTACCGCCGCAGGTAAGTCGAGCGACATCAGCGTGTCGGTTGATCGTTCGCTGATGACAGAAGACTCGTCAGCGATATTTATCATCAACGCAGCGGGCGGTTCCAAATCCATTACTGTTTATGCCAGCAAGGACGGCAGTTCCGGTGGTGATAACGGTGGCGGCGACGCTTCGCAGAACGTGACGAATGGTCTGTATGCGTACTATATGTTCGACGGCAATTTCCAAAATGCAGTCGACGGCGCACCTCACGGACAGGGAATCAACGACCCGACATTTACCGATGGTGTCAACGGTTCGCGGGCAGTGAAACTCAGCGTGCAGGATGACAGTTTCATCAACGTCCCCGAAGCGATGATAGATAAAAATTCATTTTCTATCTCTTTTTGGATTAAGGGATTGTCTGATGGACATCTGTTCCATGTACCAAGTTCGGGCGCTTTAGACAACAGTTTTATATTCACAATGCAAAACGGGAAGTTGGCATTTAGGGCTGCTGACTATTGGCAATATGATTTCCAAAATTTCACTCACCCCGAGATAATCTCCTCGCAATGGAATATGATTGCATTGACTTTTGTGCCCCGCGGCACTTCTTCTACCTCCGTGGATGTTACTGCAAAATTGTATATCAATGGAGACTTGGTTGATGCAGTCGACACCGATGTGTTTGGTGTAAATCAAGGTACCAAATTCGTATTCGGCGGTAAATTTGGGGATACTACACCTCCGAGCATGACGATAGACAATCTGCGAGTTTACAACTCCCGCGCATTGTCAGATGCCGAGGTTAAGCGTATTTATAATTACGAGAAATAATCTCAAACATTATAAATTAAGTCAATTATTATAATAAAATAGCCTCTATGTTATGAAAAAGTTGTCTTTATATATAGC
>CAYTLU010000247.1:0-2201 GCA_964438665.1 uncultured Bacteroides sp. | reverse complement strand
AATCATTGTTACGATAACATTCTTGTCAGTTTTGGTTGCCTCAATGAATGATGAAACCTTGCGCTCGATATCCGCCTCGTCCTTTGCTGTCATCGCATAGGGGTGATTGTAGAACTTCATCTCGCAGACATTGATAGTCTTGTCTGCTCGGTCGATAAGCATATCTATCTGCGCTTTCCGCTCATCGCCCTTGCCGAACCACGAAAAGACATTCGAGGTAATACCAGATATTCCCAACGCCATTTTTATCTGCTCGGCGTGATTCAGACACAGCATCTCAAACGACAAGCCGCTCCATACGCTGTATGCATGCGAGTTCTGGCTGTTAGACCAATAATTCGGGTCATGCGCTGCAGCTTTCTTCATTATCTGGAAGTGGAATAACGTAAAGTGGTCGACAAGTTGATACAACGTATCCGGGCTTTGATATCCATCAACTATCCGATTGCGGGCTCGTGACGGCTTCGAGAACGGCTCATAACTGCGAATAAAGCCACAACTCTCCAACTCCTCCAACATTAGAGTAAGTTTTCCATTGCTGGCCAATTTTGTCTGTTTGACAATATCTCCGCGTGTCAATCCTTTTCCTTTCGCCGCAAGTGCCGTTACTATCTTAATATGATTCGTCGCGTTCTTATAGAGCGAATTATACAGACTCTGAAACTCGTCGCGCAGTTCGCCATCTTCTGTAAATAACAGCCGGTCGATATTCTGCGCAACGCTTTCGCCCTTGTTCATCTTCGACAGATAGAACGGCACACCGCCCAGCACCATATAACACTCGGCTATCTGTTTTGTCGACAGACGAAATCCCCTCGCCGCAAAATAGAGTTGACACTCTTTCAGCGTAAACGGTTTGAGCGGAATTTTGTGTGTAACACGATTGTGCAGACCTCCGCGATTCTTGATAAGGTTGTTGATTATCCACGAAGTTGCACTGCCGCATACAATCAGTTTTATGTCGCTGCGCCACGAAGCCCATGAGTTCCAGAAATGCTCCAAGCCACTAATGAAATTAGAACGCGGCGTATCCATCCAAGGCATTTCGTCGATGAAGATAATCTTTCGACCTTCTGGCAGCGATTCGAGATAGGTTTCCAAGGCAATAAACGCATCGAACCAAGTTTTCACGGGACGGATATCGGGGCATTTCTTCCGTATACCCTGCATAAAGTTGCTCAACTGAATACGCAGACTGACGTTGTTCATACCCGCGACATAAAAGGCATAGTCATTGCCTATGACCTGCTGTATCAGGAACGTCTTACCGACACGCCTGCGACCATATACGGCAATAAACTCCGACTGGTCAGAGTTGATATAATCTTTCAGCTGTTGCTGTTCCTTTTCTCGCCCGATGAAAATTTTTTCCATAATCGTCTAATCTTCTAATTGATACAACCTATATCTCGGCTTCTTATTACGAGCGTAAAGATAATGCTTTTATTTGAACCAACAAAATAAAATTGCGCCAAAACAGTCTAAATGTATTGTGTTATAGTATCAGTTAGACTAATTTAGTGCTTTTGGCATAAGGTTGGAACCTATGGGAAATTATATTCTCATCCATAGTAGTATATAAATATACTACTATTTATGTCGACTAATTTTAATTTTTGCGGATTTTTTCGGTTGCCTGCAATGTGCAGAGTTGAAAAATATTTGTTATTTCTTTGTTACTCAAAGCCTATTACAACAGATATATTCAACTGATATACAATATGAATACGACTATTATATGGCTATGAGCCTAATACCCCTCCCGTCTTGCGCGGTCGGGAGGTCTGTCCAGATAAACTGCAAGCAGGGACAGGAGGATTATCCACCAAATGGCATTTACGATATGGCAAATGCAAAGCAGGTAATCGACGTTCATGTGTCGAAAGGTATAACGTCAGCCCAGAGTAACGAACACCTCCGTAAGTGAACGGAAAAGGGCTGGGACAGCGCCTTAAAGACGGGCAACTACGACCCCACGCGCGAGAGGCTGAACTTCGAGGTCGTCCGCGGCGGCAGGATCCGCCCCGTCGACAAAGAGCGCAGCATCCCGCAGCGTATGGCCGAACTGCTCCGAGCGCGGGGCATCAAAGACCCCAATGACGGGCTCGCCGAGCCGAGGTATCGTACCGTCGTGAACTTCATCTTCGGCGGCTCACGGGAGCATATGCAGGAGCTGGCATTCGGCAACCAAGCCGTCAACT
>CAYTLU010000246.1:0-3274 GCA_964438665.1 uncultured Bacteroides sp. | reverse complement strand
AACTCAAAGACGAAGACATATTACAGCTTAGGCATGATGAGTACATCAGTGATCTAATTGTCCGAGATGTCAGTGCCGACATTGTGTGCTCTTGAAACAATTTTCTATCTCCGGTTTCAGTTGGAACAGGCATTATCGGAGAAGAAAGATACAATGATTGAGGCACTTTGTCGTAATAGATTGGAGCAATTGGCCGAAGTTCTCATGGAGAAATACACGACAGCCGACTCCATCAACAGGAAGATAGAGATATTGGAACGGATTGAGGTTATCACATTGATTCTTACAGGCAGGCACAGCAATTTTGCTCTCGAAAAAGCCTCGATAATGGAGGATTTGCCCAATCTGACCTATGTACAGAAACTCCGTTTGAAATGGCTTCCCAACCTAACACTGGAAGACTATTCAAAGATTGTGGCGGAACTTCTCCCGCGAACCTGCAGTTCGTTTGAGATGGGCACACTTGCGCTAATCTCTGACTTCTGTACCGATGAAGAACGCGCTGCCATTTTCGACCGCTACATAGAAAAGTTCGACGCAGCACTGTCAGCCAACGGCATCGCCGAACTTGGCAACCTACTTTCCTTGGCCGCCTACTGGAACAATACGCCCTCCATGCGCCCAAGACTCACCGAGGCCGCCAACAAAGCCGCCTCAATCGAAGGCCTCTCCCTCCCCGAGAAGCGCGTCAACCACATTGCCGCCGAAATCTACATAAAAATAAATATTCTCTCAGGTAAGTCTGAATCTTCTTATTGCGAGGATAGCACATTAGATTGGGAGCATAAAAAAGAAGACTTTGTCTATTATGGGATTCGGTAAGAAAAAACGTTATTCGTTCCTTGACATCATTCGTGGTATTCAACACGCTGTGAATGCCGCGCAAGATATGCTTCAGGCTCAGCAGTTGCAGAGTTTACAGAAGTTCTGGGATGAGAACAACGGGAAACCGGTATCAAAGACAATAAAGGTTAAGGACGGTGAATTGTCAGTCCCATTAGTTGCGCTTTTGCCTCATAATCATTTGGGAATGGATGATGTTGAGATAAAGTTCTGTGCCAAAATTGAAGACATGGAGAATATGGTGTCAGCCGATGTCAATGGCAACGATATTTGTGCGGCAGATCTCAAGTTGGCACTCGGCGACATTAAACCGGGGAAAGACGATACGATGCAAATAACAATTCGTTTCAAGGCCCAGGATTCCACCGAGGGGTTGTCTCGATTAATTGACGAATACAATAAACAGATCTGAATATGGCAAGACAGGAAAATCAAGGTGGCAGGAGTCTGAAACTGAATATCGGCGACTCGCAGATTGAGCTTCCGATGGACAACGATGGAAACGTCACAATGCCCGAAGAGTTGAAGCAGATTATAGCGGCAGGGGTGTCGGTGCTCAGTCAGGGTAACAAGCCGGCAGGCAGTCAAGAGGCATCGCAAGCCAATGATGTAACAAATGCATTCAGAGGCTTGCCCATGAGCGAACTGATCGGAGCACCTATGTATGCGGCAGCCGAGGCGCAGCAGCGTCTGTCAGCTATCGCGTGGGACTACTATCAGAAGATAGCGTTCGACGAGAACAAGAAGACCCGCGTACTTGAATTTAACGTTGAGCGTCCCGTAATCGAAGAAGGAGCAGATCCCAAGATCCTGAATCAGAAAGTAAAGGCACCGTTTATCGGTCTTGTTCCGATACCGTCGCTGCTTATCGACAGAATCAACGTCGATTTCCAGATGGAAGTGACCGACACCAACGTCAATAAATCAAACTCTACGGCAGAAGCCTCCACAAACATATCGGCCAAATGGTTCTGTACGTCGGTCAACATCGCGGGCAAAGTGTCAACCTCACGCGAGAATACACGTACCACAAACCAGACAGCCAAATATCAGGTGAACGTTACAGCGACCCAGCAGCCACCGACAGAGGGTCTCTCCAAGTTGATGGACATCATGGCGTCGTGCATCGAGCCGATAACCAATAAGACGGGGGCATAAAGATGACGCAGACCTATAGAGATATAGACTATAGAGTATATGCGGCCTCTTCAACTTCGCGATATGTCATCAGATACTATGCTCCTCTGAATTATTACCGTAATGCGGCATACGGCAGAGGCGCTATTGCATTCTACTTCCCGGGGATCAAATTGGTAAAAGGGCCGGAATTTGTAGGCACACCCCAGGACGTTGTTAACAAACTGAACAGAGATGCCGGATATGACAGATATATCAGAGGGCACATCATAAATTCTTATCTCGAGGGGAAGATAATAAAAGATAACTTGGTCCCGTTGACAGCAGCCGCGAACAGACACCATTCCACTGTTGAAAACAGACTCAAAGGCGTAATTGACCGTATGGGGTTTATATATCAAACTCCCAAACACCCGGATGAAATATATGCATTGGGCTATGAGGTGAATGTAAACGCCGACATGAATGGTATTCCGGGAGGGATTGAAATCAACTGGAGTATGTTCAGTCTAAGCCGTGTGACCGGGAATCTCAACACATCACCTGCCATACATACCAGGGCCATTGCCGAATTATATCTCTCGAATGAGTATGGCAATTACCCCACACATCATATTATCAACAACTGAATTGCAATGGATGGTGATAGGTTTAATTCTCTCATTCGCACTATAAATACTATCTAAGTAAATCAAAATCCGCGACAAAGACTAATGCGCTATGCCATAGTAGTTTACCATCCACCATACAGTCTGTTCGCATACTACCAACAATATGAGACAAAGCAACATTGAACTCCTAAGAATCATTAGTATATTTCTTATTCTCGTAGTTCATGCAGATTTTTTAATCCTTGGAACTCCCACATTTGAAGAATTGCAAATATCTCCAACTTCAACCATTGCAAGGGTCTTTTTTGAAATGATCTCTATCATTTGTGTGGATGTATTTGTCATCATCTCCGGCTGGTTTGGTATTCGTGCATCGCTTAAAGGCTTATGTAAACTGTTATTTCAGGTCATGTTTATTTTGACGGTAATATATGTATGTACACTTATAACCAAGCAATCCACTTTTAGCATATGGGGGATTTTAGGAATTTTTATGCTCGATGATTATTTTTGGTTTGTGAAAGCATATATTATATTATTTATTTTGTCACCTATAATTAATGCGTTCGCAAACAATGCATCCAAGAAATCTATAGCTATAATACTTATAGCTTTTTAGTTACTGATATTTATGAAACGTGGTCTGGATTTACGTGTATTGCGTTATTGTTTGTTGCGATGAT
>CAYTLU010000245.1:0-12508 GCA_964438665.1 uncultured Bacteroides sp. | reverse complement strand
GATGCGTGCCGGATGTATGCCCGGGGCATAGGATGTCGGTGGAAGAGATGTGCTTGGTCGTGAAGCAACGAAATCCGTCATCCGTTGCGCCGGTGCATTCTGGCTTTGTCCCGATTCTTCAAAGAAGTTTTTTTCGATGGTCTGCTGGAAGTGCATCATCTTCAGAGGATCATCGCCCGGAATGTCCTCGGGCAGTATTTCGACAACCATTCCTGAATTGGCCCAGCGCGTTCCGCGGTTGGAGGGCGACATGCCGTTGACAACCATTTCGCCGGGTGAGCTTGCAGCCGGGATGATTACACCGCCGGGACACATGCAGAATGAGTAAACGGCTCGATTGTCGATGCGTGTCAGCAGTGTATATTCGGCCGGAGGCAGGTAGCGTCCGCGTCCTTTGGGGCTATGATAACGGATGCAGTCAATGGTGTGTTGAGGATGTTCGAGACGCACGCCGACGGCAATTCCTTTCGGTTGCAGTCGGATTTCGCGGTCAAGGAGCATGCGGTAGGTGTCGCGCGCCGAGTGGCCTGTAGCAAGAATCACCGGCCCGCGGAATGTCTCTCCGGAGGCTGTCGCCACTCCGGTCACTTTGCCATCGGTTATCATTATGTCGGTCACGCGATGATTGAAGATCACATTTCCGCCGCACCGCTCTATTGTCAGCCGCATGGCTTTGATCACATCCGGCAGACGGTCGGTGCCTATATGCGGATGCGCGTCGATCAGAATATCTTCCTGAGCCCCATGCTGATGGAACACGCGAAGGATTTTGTCAACCGATCCGCGCTTTTTGCTTCGGGTGTATAGCTTCCCATCGGAATAGGCACCTGCGCCGCCCTCTCCGAAGCAATAGTTGGAATCCGGATCGACAGTCCCTTCTCTGGCAATCCTCGCCATGTCCTTGCGGCGGCTGTCAACGTCCTTGCCTCGCTCAATCACAATCGGGCGCACGCCTAATTCGATCAGGCGCAATGCGGCAAACAGTCCTGCCGGCCCTGCGCCGACAATGATGCACTGTGGTGCATCATCCGGAAGCGGTTTGTAGTCCACCGGAGTGAAGAGCGGATGCTCGGGGGCAATTTCATCGATATACGTGCGTACGGTCAGGTTGACCATTACACGGCGTTGTCTGGCATCTATGGATCGTTTAAGGACTTTGATGTCTAGACGGTTTGCATCAATGTTGAGCTGCGAACTGACGGCTGACAGCAGTAGCATGGGCGTGTATGCTGTGGCCGGGTCAATGCGAAGTTGAAGATCTGTGGTCATGATGAAAATGTAATATCAGCGGAAATGCGATGTTTGTCATCAGTTACAAAATTAAAGAAAAAATTCGGTTTTCAGACATAAGAGAAATTATATACATATTATAAGAAAAGTTATTGAGAATTCTTACTGTATGCCACCATTTTTATACCTTTGTCGGGAAATAACAAGTATATGAGCGATTTACATACATACGCCGAGGCGGTAAGGATTATAAAGGAGGCGATATTGCGTAGCCAGTATCGTGCAGCATCTTCAGCCAACAAAGAGCAACTCTCCTTGTACTATGGTATTGGTTGTTATGTTTCAAAGAACTCTCGCGATGGCTTTTGGGGCAAAGGTGCAATAGAGGCAATCAGCCAACAGTTGCAGAAAGAATTACCCGGACTTCGTGGGTTTTCGGCTACCAATATAAAGAACATGCGCTCATTCTACGAAGAGTGGTCGCCTATAGTAAATCGCCAGCCAATGGCTGACGAAAATAAAACGCTAACTGCAGATAGCGTTTCGGACCTTAACGAACAGTTGTTACTTGTGGAAATTCGCCAGCCGATGGCTGCCGAATTTAGTTGGGCTGATTTCTTTGCTATTGGGTTCAGCCACCATATCGAGATTATAACAAAGGCAAAATCTTTAGACGCTCGATTGTTTTACATTCATGAGTCAGCCACACGATTCTGGAATAAATATACATTACGTGATTATCTCAAAGCCGATTTATACAATCATAGAGGAACGCTCCCAAATAATTTCACAACCGCCATGCCAAGCACTAAGCAGGTATTAAAGGCTGTAAATGCATTCAAGGATGAATATCTGCTGGATTTTATCAATGTGGAAGAACTCGATACACAAGACGAAGATTTGAATGAGCGTGTACTTGAAAGATCGATTGTGGAAAATATCAAAAAGTTTATTATGACCTTTGGGCAAGATTTCATCTTTGTAGGCAATCAATACAGATTGGAAGTTTCGGGAGAGGAGATGTTTATCGATTTGCTTTTCTTTAATCGTGAACTTAATTCGCTTGTTGCCGTTGAGTTGAAATCGGGAAAGTTTCGGCCATCATACTTGGGCCAATTAAGTACATATCTGTCGGCTCTTGACACGTATGTAAGAAAGCCACACGAAAACTCAGCAATTGGAATCTTGTTGTGCCGTGACATGAATCAATCATTTGTTGAGTTTGCAATTCGAGATTATGACAAGCCTATGGGAGTTGCAACTTATAGAGCCGCGAAAGATATGCCCGAGCGATTACGCAATGCACTGCCGGATATTGAAGAACTAAAGAAATTGCTATGATATTGGAGAGGCGATATGCGCGCTTTTGGGTTGATTCTGGCATGGCGTGTCGGGATTTATGATTAATTTTGCGGCTGAAATCAAAAAAATGAGACAGTCATGATATTGCAGCTTGCAGTGCTTTTTGCCTTTCTTGGAATCGGCGAATTCGTTGTCTATGCGACTGCCGTCCCCATTCCGTCAAGCATCATCGGGATGCTGCTGCTGACGGCTTCATTGAAGATGGGGATTGTGCGTCTGCGATGGGTTGACAAGGCTTCGGACATGCTTGTCAAGAATCTCGGTTTTTTCTTTGTTCCGGCCGGAGTGGGGCTGATGCGTTGCCTCGGACTGGTCTCAGAGCAGTGGCTTCCGATTGTCGGTGCATCGGTGATCAGTACGTTTCTCATAATCGCAGTGACCGGTTGGGTTCATCAGTTGGTCAGAAAGCTGCCGATGCCGCGAATTAAAATATAATTGACGCTATGGAATTCCTGCATAACGAGTTGTTTTTAATTGCGCTGACGTTTGGCGTGTTTGTGGTTTCCAAACTGATCCAACGCCGCACAGGGCTGACGCTTCTGAATCCTATCCTGGTCTCTATAATAGTGCTGATCGTCATATTATCGTTGTCCGGGATTGATTATGAAACGTATTCCAATGGCGGCCGCTACATAGATTTCTGGTTGAAGCCGGCGGTTGTGGCACTCGGCGTGCCGCTCTACCGTCAGTTGGAAAATATCCGGCGGCAGATGCTGCCGTTGCTTTTGGCTGAACTGGCGGGATGCGTGGTCGGAATAGTCTCTGTTGTGCTTTTGGCGGAACTGTTCGGAGCTACGAAGGAGGTGGTGATCTCGCTTGCGCCGAAAGCGGTCACCACCCCGATAGCAATTGAGATTTCATCGGCAATGGGCGGCATTCCATCGCTGACGGCTGCAGTTGTGGTCTGCACCGGCATATTCGGCGGCATGGCCGGCTTCCGGATGGTGAAAATGAGCAGGATCAAAAGTCCGATTGCCGGAGGCCTGTCGATCGGGACAGCCTCACATGCCGTCGGGACGGCATCGGCAATGGAGCGCGGTGAACGCTATGGCGCATTCTCTTCGCTTGGACTCACTTTGAATGGACTTATGACAGCGTTATTGTCGCCATTCGTGCTATCGCTTTTGGGCTATTCGGTTTAGCGTTTGTCGGCGTTTCCTTCATAAAAATTAATGTAAGCCCTGTTGACCAGCGCAGTTCCGCCCGGAGTAGGGTAGTCGCCGGTGAAATACCAGTCTCCGGGATGGTCCGGGATTGCATTGTGCAGGCCATCGACGGTCTGATATACGATTTCCACATCGGCATGCGTTCCGGCCGGAGTCAGCATTTTTGCTATGTGTGCGGATATTTCGCGGTCGCTGAAAGGCCGGTAAATCTCTTTGACCACATTGATTTGTCGGTCAGGCGGAAGCTGAGTCTGAGACAGAGCTTTTTGGTAGATTGAATTCAGCAGACTGCCGCAGTTTTGCTTTCTGAGAAGGTCAACTGCCGCGCGGAAAGCTATGAACTCGCCCAGACGCGACATGTCAATGCCATAATAGTCGGGGTAGCGCACCTGCGGGGCGGAAGATACAATGACAATTTTCTTGGGGTGCAGACGGTCGAGCATGCGCAGTATCGACTGTTTCAAAGTCGTTCCGCGAACGATGGAATCGTCAATGACAACAAGCGTGTCGATATTGTTGGCGATACATCCATAGGTGACATCATAGACATGTGCCGCCATCTCATTGCGGGAAGTCCCTTCGGCAATGAACGTGCGGAGTTTTATATCTTTGATTGCGACTTTCTCTACCCTTAGCTTGCGGCGCATTATGGCCGTCAGGCTTTCTGCATCAAGTTTGTTTTCTTTCTGCAAAGCCAGTATCTCATCTCTTTTCCGGGCATCGAGCGCTTTTTCGAATCCCTCTACGAGTCCTATGAAAGCGACCTCAGCCGTGTTGGGGATAAAAGAAAGGACAACGTTGGACAGATCGTTGCCTGTTGCCGACAGCACATCGGCAACAAGATTATGGCCAAGAGCCTTGCGCTCCCGATATATGTCGGCGTCGCTACCTCTGGAAAAATATATCCGTTCGAACGAACACCGTTTGTTTTCTCCTTTTCCGAGTATGTCATATATCCCGGGAACTCCTGATTTGGAAACAATCAATGCGCTTCCCGGTTGAAGCTCATTGACATCCTTGCGCCTCACATTCAAGACGGTCTGTATGACCGGACGTTCGGATGCAACCACAGCTATTTCATCGTCTATATAATAAAAAGCCGGCCGGATGCCGTTTTTGTCACGCAGGGCAAACATATCGCCTGATCCGGTCGCGCCGCAGATCACGAAACCGCCGTCCCATTCGGGAGAAGTCTGCATGAGAACATTGCGCATGTCGAGATTGTCCTCGATGGCGTATTCAAGCTCCGGATCATCGAGCTGTCCGCGGAAATTGCGGTAAAGGCGGTGGTTTTCCTTGTCAAGCGCGTATCCAATTTGCTCCAGCAGGATGACGGTGTCACTGTAGATTCTCGGATGCTGTCCGCTGCGCACTATGGAATCAAAAATGCGGTCAACATTGGTCATGTTGAAATTGCCGCACATAAGCAGGTTTCGCGAACGCCAGTTGTTTCGCCGGAGGAAGGGGTGGATATATGATATTCCGCTTTTTCCGGTGGTGCTGTAACGCAGATGCCCCATATATATTTCGCCGATGAAAGGGGCATATCTGCTGATCCATTCCGGCGCTTGTCGGTCAACGTTCTCAAGCTTGGGATATATGTTGCGGAATATTTCGGATATGGCGCCTGATCCAAGAGCCCTTTCACGAAATACGTATTCGTTGCCGGGCGTGGCGTTAATTTTTACAACGCCGATGCCGGCACCCTCCTGCCCTCGATTGTGTTGCTTCTCCATCATGAGATAAAGGAGATTGAGGCCATATAGAGATGTGCCGTATTTGTTTTTGTAATATTCAATCGGTTTCAGCAGGCGTATCATTGCAACGCCACATTCGTGCTTTAACTGTTCCATATCTGAAGCGGAATAAAAAAAGCCCGGTTTGTGGCCGGGCGGGTATCTGAGGGTGTTTCTATCACTGAGCGTTGTTTGGCGTTCAGACCTGACGATTTAACGTTGTCTTGTTCGGGGTATAGTGCTGTTCTTACGGTTGACATCAGAGTCGGAAGCTGTGTTTGTTTATCGGCTGTAAAGTTACGAAGAATTCGCGGGATTCCGATGTTTTTGGCAGGGAAATCGCTGTATTGATGTTGTCAACCGAACAATTCGGAATGGCTGCCAACTCTAATAAGTTTTACTACATTGGTTATTTCATCTATCCAAATTAATAGGAAATCTCCCTCAATGTGACACTCCATGTGTCCGGCATAGTCCCCCTGCAACATGTGAGGACGGAATTATTTCAAGTCAAGAGATTCAAGGAACGAGTCGTAGTTATCCATATTAACCGAGGTAAGGTTCGCTTCATCGCGAGCCTCAGCCATAGCCAAACGAGTCGTATCATTGGGTGTATTTTGCTACACAACAGTTGGTCTCAGCATTGTCTGCGTCAGCGGCTTGGCCGGTTTCTTATAGTCAGTGTTTCAGTGAATTAACATAATTTAAGGGGGGGGGTGAAAATTGTGAATAATTATTACTTATTTTGCATAATAAAGTTTCACCCTCATGAAAAACATATTCGTAATTATTTGCTTACTATGTTCTATAATGACTTATGCTCAATCGTTTGAGCCAAAGTGGGTCGGAGAGGTTACCGTTCTTCAGGTTGATAATGATACAATCTCTGTTCCTACAGAAAAAGCCAACGTTCAAGTTAAAACCTCTGCTTCTACAGGGAGATTACTTTTCGGAATCGGTAATGTACGTTCAAAAGTAAGTATCAAAGGAGGTCGTTCAACTACGCAGGTTGATGCTTCTAAACCGATTTATCTTGTCATTAGGTGTAGAGATAATGAGAGCGATCCTTCAAGCTTTATTCAAATCGTTAAATTTGAGGAAAATAAGAAAGAGAGAAAATCTGAACTCGCAAGTCAAAACTGGGTCGGTAATGTATCGGAAGGGAATATGATCCTAATGCCTTATGAAGCTGATACATATGGGAAACGTTCGTATATACTGAAATTAGATCCTGTTGAGGGAGAATTTGGTGTACACGTTTTGAACCCTAATGATAATGATGAAAAAGTAGCATTGTTTTATTGCTTTGGCGCTCATAAGAATTAAATAGTCGGCATCATTTTTATCGCACAACTACAAAACTTACATAATAAAAACACGAATAGCATATGAGTAAATATCTAAAATGTTTATTATTCATTTCTCTAACTCTTGTTTTATGGGGCTGTGGAGATGATGAACCGAGCAATTCATCTTCAAATGCAGAGTATTACGTGAAATATGAAGCAACAGCCTCATCTGGATATAAATATACAATTTTTACAGAAAACGGTCCTGAATCATTTGTTGGCAGCTCATTTTCACGAACTTGTGGCCCATTTAAGAAAGGATTCAAAGCGACTATTATCGCAGCTTTGGGCGGCAATTCAGCCAGTTGTAACGTAAGAATATATGTTAGCCGTAAAAATGAGCCATTTGTGCTTAAGGCCAATAATTCTGGCGGAGAAATGATTTCTGTATCATATACAATAGACTATTAGACTCGGGTCTTTTCGTCTTCTTAATTCAGAATGGATAACCACCGGATGCCTCACTTGCATCCGGTGTTTTTGGCATAGACATGTCGGATGTAGAGATGACTATGGTTGATTATCAATCGATTGCCGATTTTGGTCTGGGACAGATATCGCGGGTGTTATCGCGGGTCAGGCATGCCTGACCCATACCAAACAGTTGAATTTTAGAGTGTTGCGGTGATTGGGAGGGGCGCTTATGGATAAAATAATTGTAATATTTTGCATATGTAAACTATTTAGTTAACTTTGCGGTTGTAATAATATCCAAATGGCAAACAGGACAGTCAAATTCTATAAACACTATTTCATGGAGTTTTTTGCGGAACAGACACCGCAGGTGAAAAAGAAGATAGCACAGACTCTTGTTTGGGTTCAAGAGGTTGACCGTCTGCCGATTTCAATACTCCGAAATATAGAGAGCGTGAAAGGCCTGTTTGAAATACGGATAGAACTAGGCAGCAATATATTCCGGATTTTCTGCTGTTTTGACAGAGGTAATCTTGTAGTGCTGTTCAACGCTTTTCAAAAGAAAACGCAAAAAACACCGCAAAAGGAGATTGACAGGGCCGAAAGATTGATGAATGAATATTTTAAAGAAAAAGACTATGAAAGCTAATAAGAATGAGCAACTGATGAACTGCAACACACTTGATGAATTGCTTGATGTGGAGTTTGGCGTGAAAGGGACTCCGGAAAGAGGGCGGTTTGATGATGAAACACGCGCTTTTTGTCTTGCAGAGACGTTAAAGGAAGAACGCCATCGTGCAGGATTGACGCAGGCACAACTAGCCGAAAAAATCGGTACAAAAAAGACTTATATTTCCCGGCTTGAAAACGGCAAGGCAGATGTGCAGTTAAGCACTCTTTTCCGTATTTTTGAGGGGCTTGGACGGCGTGTCAGCCTTACGATTTTGTAATGGCCCTATCCTGTGGTTGGGGGAGGTGGGGTCAGGGCTTTACTTTTGTCAGGAGGATGGTTGAGTCGGTCAGGGCATTGACGCTGTGCAGTGTCGATTTGTTCATCAGGAGGATGTCGCCCGGACGCATTTCGTTTGTTTTGCCGTCAACGATAAATTCAACATATCCTTCAATTAGCAGAATCATGACATCGTCAGGCGCGGGATGCTCCGGAAGCGAATGCCCTCCGGCAATGGAAATCAGCAGCGCTGCACCGTTGGCATTACTCCAAAGTTCATTTACGCTTTTATCTCCGGCGGTGTAGTCGAACAGGTCGGTTAAATGTTTTGCCGCGTTGAGTTGCAAGTCGGTTTTGATCATAGTTGTAAAAATATTTATTGAGTTAATAAAATAACAACAAAAGGGTCTGGATTGTTGTTGATCCGGAAGAGACAGAATGTCAGAATACGTAGGACATCGAGAACCCAAACATCACATTGTTGCCGCTATCGGGATATATAAAAGGCGAACTAATCAATCCGGCCTTGCTTTTTTCGTTTTTTTCTCTGCAAGGATTCCCCGAAAACAACCCTACGAATTCATTTACGGGGTCAATCAAAAATGCCACAATGTTGCCTAACACGGACGAGCCGCAGAGAGTGTAGCCGTTGGCAACAATAGAGCGTTTCAATTTATAAAATCCCTCGCCAATGACGCTTCCGATCAGAGGGGTTATCAGCACATCCTGTATTGAGGGGCGCTCCATGAATGCCTCAATTCCGAATTCCCATCCGATATTGGATATTAGAGAGCAGTATAATAGTGACTGCCAAGCATTGAATCCGCAGCTTCGCGCAGCCATATAATAAACAGCTCCGGCATAGGGATGAAGAATGTAGTTGAAATAGAATTTGTCATGATCCCATTCGGGGCCTTTTTTTATCACATGGTTGTGCCATCGCTTGAACAATGGGACATCCTGCAATTCCGCCCGATTCCATGATGTTGCATCTTCCGGCAGACATTCCAGAACCAGCAGTGTCCCGACAAAAGCTCCGCTCAGAGTCGCCGTGTTGAGCCAAAGCCTGTGCCAGTCGGGACTTTTATAGGAGATGGAATAGTCCGCATCATATATATTTATGGCGTGGGATATGCTGTCGATGGCCGGCGTGTCATCAACAGGCATTGCCTGACAAGGTTGCAAAATGGCTGAAACCACAATAGCTGTAATGATTCTCTGTATGTGTATAGCTTTCATAATTCAATATATCGGTTTGGTATATTGCAGATTGCTGTTTCGCTATACAAAATAACAGAAAAAAATTCTTTTTCGGGATGTTCCAAAAGTAATGGATTGAGTCCTATTTTTCTTATAGACTGTTTGTTATGACTAAAAGGACATGATTGTAGAGTTTTAGGCCAGCTATGGAATCCAATAATATGGCGGCTTCTTGCGATGGTCAATGACCCATTTTTCAAACTCACACATTGTTGTTATGCCATCGGCTATTACGGCCTCGTAGTATTCCACTCCGTGATAATTTTTGTCAGCCGGAGTCTCAAATTTCAGGCGTAAGATTGCGTTGCGTTGATCCGGAGTGATCACCGAACATATTCTCTCGGCCATTCTTTCAAAAAAGCCGTCATATTCAGTCCCTTTCTCAATATGGATAACATCGAACCGCCAGATCTCATTCTCAGCAGATCGGTACATGATATGCCATGCTATGCAATGTTCATCGGTGTGAAGGCCGTTGATACACTTGATTTCCGTTACATCAGGATTTTTGGCGATCTCCGCCATGATTGCAAAGCTTCGTTCCGTGGTGAGATCCGGTGAATAAATATGGAGGTCGATGTCGCGATGTGATGCCAACAAGTGCATTTTCAGAGAACCAATCAGGTTGACGCGGCATCCGGCTCTTTTGCAGATTCCGACAATGTCTGACCGGTTCAATACATCTATTGCTTTCGCTTGATTGGCTGCTGCCAGATCGTTGATCTTTTTCTGCGCTTCGCTCTGTAATGGTACGTTACTGATCATGGTGTATGATTTGATTAATCTGCAAAGATAGTGCTTTGCAACAGATTCTGCCAAATACAGTTGTTCGGCCGAGGTATGGTCTTAACCCCACCAAATGGGTGATTGCCAGAATGTTATTGCAAGGGGATTTGGAGGGAGTCGAGGCGGGTGATGTCGTAATGTAGGATTCCGCAGTCTTTGAGCGGGATTTCATCGTTGTGGTCGTTGAGGTAAGTGGCCGGCTGTGGGGCGTAGGCTTTGTTGACCACTGATTCCGAGGGGATGAGCTGCGGTGTCCGGATGCCGGCCATTTCCATGACGGTGTGGAAGAAAGATTTGCTTGTAGCCACAAACTTTGATGCATTGGCCTGCAATGCCGCGTGCTGTTCAGGCGAAGCGGCGATAAAGCAGTCGTTCATCCAGACGATAAACGGCACATGCAACTGATAGTAGCTCGGGATTGGGGATGCGTGGAGAAACAGCCGCCGTTGGTCGTCGAATATATCTTCACCGTGGTCGCTGGTATAGATCATTGCAGCATTGCCGGGGAGGGTACGCAGCCGGTCGATTATGTCGGCAAGGAAGTTGGATGTAAAAAGAATCGTATTGTCGTAGGCATTGATCTGCTTCCTCCGGAAATGATATGTGGCGCTTGCCGGGCTATCGGGCAAGAACCTGGCCTGCTCATGTGGATATCGGTCGATGTAGTTGAAATGCGATCCATAGGAGTGAAGCACAATCAGTTGCTTCCTGTTACGCTTCATCTGCAGCTGACTGTCGAGATAGGGCAGCAGATCGGTGTCGTAGAAATGCGGTTTCCTCTCCATGCTCTCTTTGATGAATACGCAAGTGTCGGCTTCTTCTCCAAAGAAATCGATAAAGGAATGATTGCGGCTCTGTGCAGAGAAAAATGCGGTGTGGAATCCGGCTTCTTTGAATGCGGTTATAAGGCTCTTGACATGGTAGATGGAATCGCCGAAGTTATGCGCATCAAGCGGCGACATCAACATCGGTACTGATTTATGGGTAGTGTTTGACTGCGATATGGCACGCGGAAATGAAACCAGACCCTGACAGCCGATAAGTCGCGGCGTTGTCGGTCGGTCATAGCCCGCTATCTGCCAATTGTCGGCCCGCGATGTCTCGCCAATCACAATGATGTAGGTCTCCGGGATAGTGTCGGGGCGAGTAGATGTGGCGTTGAAAGAGTAGCCTGCGGAAGTCTTGTCATAGTTTGCGACACGCATGGTGCGGTGTATGGCAGTTCCGAGATTATAAAAAATGTTGACCGGATAGAGATCATTGAGCGGGCGATAGGTTCTGGCATTGAAAAAACTGCATATAAAACATACGACGCCAGCCATGACAAACCACAATCCCATGCGGCGGGTTATGCGCTGCTGTCTGTCAGACAATCGCCATTTCCAACTCACGGCGACAATGGCGGCGGCGATTGTCGGGAGATATATCATTATGGCAACCAATATTATGATAGTCAGGTTGCCGAGCAATTCGCCGACCTCACCCGGATTTGTTGTGGCAACATTGATGAACATGTCAACAGCGATGATCGAACGGCCATACATATAGAGAAGCACCATCTGGAATGCGGCGAACACAAACATTATCGTCATCCAAAGCGATGTCCGTCCGATATGTCGGGACAAAGAGACCAGCACCATGTAGCACCCGGCCGGAAGAATAATATTCGTGACGGACTGCATGACCGACATGCGTTCAACGGCCGATAGCCATATATTTGGGATTGCCAGCCCGATAATCACCCAGGCGAGCAGCATCCCTGTCATGTTTCTTTCAGAAAACAATGAATGCAGGCGGCTGATATTTGCTTTATCAGAATGCTTCATTGATGCTGAAGATGAAAGAGTTCTCTCCACGGCCAAAGCCGAAGTCAAGCCGGACGTTGGTGCGCTGTTTGAATTCCCAGCGGTAGCCTATGCCACCATTAGGCAGCAGATGGCGAGAGCGCATTGCCGAGAGTTTCGGGAAAACAGTGCCGACACCACCCCAAACGACGATTCCGTTGCGTCGCCAGATGTGCTGACGCAGTTCGACAGTCAGGTCCATCTCGCCTTTGTCGCGGAAGCGGCCATCATAGTAGCCACGCATGGAATTGCTTCCTCCGAAGCTGGCCATGACAGCCCAAGGCACGTTGCCGTAGCATAGTTTTGCGTGATATTGAGTTGCCAGTACGCTCCCTTTCCACAGCGGGCGGAAATAGGCCAATTTCAGTTCTGTGGAGCTGAACGCCTGTCGGTTGCCCAGGAATTTCGGCGC
>CAYTLU010000244.1:0-2547 GCA_964438665.1 uncultured Bacteroides sp. | reverse complement strand
TTCACCGGTCATGAAATGTGGATGGCCGGAGCGAGTGAAATCGTATATTCTACGCTGATGATGTCGCATGATTTTATCGCCCCCAATCTTAATTTTGAAGAACCGGACGAGGCATCGGCTGCGCTGAACATTCCTCGTGAGCGAATAGACAAAGCATTCGATATGTATATGAGCAATTCCTTCGGTTTCGGAGGAACAAATGCAACGCTTATAATAAAAAAACTCAAATAAGAGAATATGACAAGAGACGAATTGATTGAAAAGACAAAGGTCGTGTTGGCTGAAGAGTTTGAGATCGAGGCATCGAATATTGTGCCCGATGCCTCTTTGAAAGACACGCTCGGATTGGACAGCCTCGATCTGGTGGATGTTGTGGTTTTGGTCGAGCAAAATTTCGGAATAACCCTTAAAGGGCCCGATTTTGTCGGCGTTGCAACATTTGCGGACTTCTATGAAATGCTATGGCGCAAGCTGAATGAACAATAAAAACGATAAACAATGGGATGGGAAATCAAGAGGAGGTCGTTTCGGCTATCTCTTCTTTGTTTATTCCATAAAATGGCTGGGGCTTGGATTTGCCTATGGCTTTTTGGCCTTTATCGTGATTTATTTCATCCCATTTGCGCCCAAAGCTACTGCGGCTATATGGAGATATAATCGCAGCAAACGAAGGCTCGGTCGGGTAAAGTCGATTGCAGAGTTATACAGACATTACTATGTATTCGGACAAACCCTGATCGACCGTATAGCTTTGAAAGCTGGGCTTGTTGACCGCTATCATTTTCAATTCGACAATTATGAGCGGTTCCTTGAGATTATCAATGGACGGCAGGGCGTGGTTATGATTGGAGCCCATGTCGGATGTTGGGAAACGGGATCTGTGTTTTTTGGCAAATACGGCAAGAAGATAAATATTGTAATGCTGGATAATGAGCATAAACGGATAAAGCAGGTCCTTGAAGAGAACCGAGAAGATGAAAACAATTTCAAAATAATAGCTGTCAATCAAGACTCTTTGGCGCTTATCCTGCAAATAAAAGAGGCCCTCGACAACGGCGAATACATCTGTTTTAACGGTGACAGGTATATGAACGAAAAAGAGACTTTCCGAACACGGTTTATGGGGTCTGAAGCGCTTATACCTGCCGGCCCGTTCAAAATAGCCGCCAAATGCCGCGTGCCGGTTGTCTTCTATTATGCAATGAGAGAGAAGAATCGGACTTACAGATTTATCTTCTCAGAGGCTGCCGTTGAGCACAACAGACCTGTCGCACTACTCGAACAGTATACTGTTTCGCTGGAACATTTGCTGGAGAGATATCCACGCCAATGGTTTAATTTTTACAATTTTTGGAACGTTTTCGTTAAGCCGAGCGCAGGAGCCGAACCTTGTTCGGATTATGCCGAGGCGAGAAAAGGTGCATGAAGATGAACGAATAAAAACATTATGAAACTGACACCATCGCTTGAGAAAATATATTCGCACGAACAGCAGAGTGCTCTTGAAGCCCAACGCCGGGCACAAGAAATTGCGTTCGCGCCCGTAGTGTTTCAAGTATCGCGGTTGATGCTGAAATTCGGCATTTTGGAGTATTTGTCCGAACATCGGCAGGGGGCAACGCAAACCGAAATAGCGCGACACGCAGGATTGTCCGAATACGCAGCACAGGTGCTGTTGGAAGCCTCGCTGTCCATCGGGACAGTTTTGGTTAACGGAGACAACTACAGTTTGTCGAAAGCCGGATGGTTCCTGCTCAACGATGATATGGCTCGCGCCAATCTGAATTTCAACCACGATGTCAACTACCTCGGTCTGTTCCACCTGGAAGAATCGCTGATAAACGGGAAACCCGAAGGCCTGAAAGTATTCGGTCAGTGGCCGACGATCTACGAGGGTTTGTCGCGTCTGCCCGAACAGGTGCAGAAGAGCTGGTTCGGTTTTGACCACTTCTACTCCGACGGCTCTTTCGAGGCTGCGTTGAAAATTGTATTCGACGGTGGACGCAAGGTCGGGCGGTTGCTGGATGTCGGGGGAAATACCGGACGTTGGGCCATGCAATGCGTCGCCTATGACAAAGAGGTGCGTGTGACCATTATGGATCTGCCACAGCAACTTGAAATGATGCGGCAACAGACAGCCGGCAAAACCGGTGCGGAACGCATTGACGGCTATGGATGCAATTTGCTGGATGAGCATACGGCATTTCCGGCAACGCATTTCGATGTCATCTGGATGAGCCAGTTTCTCGATTGCTTCTCCGAACAGGAGGTTACGAGTATTTGCCGCCGTGCCGCCGAAGCGATGGACAATGATACGCGGCTCTTTATAATGGAGACTTTCTGGGATCGTCAACGATTTGAAACAGCCGCTTATTGTTTGACACTTACAAGCCTGTATTTCACAGCTATGGCTAACGGCAACAGCAAGATGTATCACTCGGACGATATGCGCCGCTGTGTTGAAGATGCAGGTCTGGAGGTCGAGAAAATCGTGGACGGTTTGGGATTGGGTCACTCTATAATGATTTGCAAAAAGAGAAATGTATA
>CAYTLU010000243.1:0-2732 GCA_964438665.1 uncultured Bacteroides sp. | reverse complement strand
CAATCTGCGCTGATGGATTCTTCTTCGGGATACCGTTTTTTCACCGTCCTGACCTACGGAAGCTAGAGCCCTGACCTGACATCTATATAAAGCGGGCATCTCCGCGCGGAGATGCCCTCTTGGGGTATATATGGGGATTGTCGGGGTCATAGCCCTTGGAGGGTGTTGTCAAGAGTCTGCTTCATGAGCGATTTGAATTCGTAAGACCGGGAGCATGGCGAGCGCATGCCGCCGATGGCTTTTTCGATTCGCGGAAGAAACACGTTGAGCATTCCGGTGCGGTCGGCCTCAACGATTGCATCGTGCAGGAGTCCGGAAATTCCGCGCTGCGTCACGTCTTTGATCAATTGGCTTGAACCGATGGCACATGCAGTCTCGACAGTATAGGTCATGAGTTCGCATACTGTCTCACCGCCGGGATTGAATGAGGCTATGTCCTTTATGATTCGCCGGAGTCGAGTGGTGCGTGCGCGATTCCGTCCACGCGCCGTCCGCGACAATTCTTTTTTGATTGCCGATTTGGCTTTGTCGAGTTTTGCATCTATGTCGGGCTTCACGAAAAAGTCAAGGTAGGCTTTGGCTTCGGGGCGTGCATCATATAGCTCAAGCACAAGGTCGGCTATCTGATCGGCGTCCATCTGCGCCATGACTTTTTTCAATTGGGCCTTTGACATAGCTGCAAGTTGCGGATTATTTGGATTCCTCTTTAAGCCACTTGTCGAGCCAGCGGAAGAATACGCGCTGCCACATGATTGCATTCTGGGGCTTGAGAATCCAGTGGTTTTCATCGGGGAAGATGAGCATTTCGGCCGGGACTCCGCGCAGACGGGCGGCATTGAATGCCATCATGCCCTGCGATGCGAGAATGCGGAAATCATATTCGCCGTGGGTGATGAGGATGGGGGTGTCCCATTTGTCAACGAAGCGATGCGGCGATGTGGCAAACGTGCGCTGTGCGGCCTCGTTGTCCTTGTCCCAGTATGCTCCGCCCATATCCCAGTTGGCAAACCACATTTCTTCCGTCTCCAGATATTGTGTCTCCATGTTGAAGATACCGGCATGGGCGATGAACGCTGCAAAGCGGCCTTCGTGGTGGCCGGCGAGCCAATAGACAGAGAAGCCGCCGTAGCTTGCGCCGACAGCTCCGATATGCTTGGCATCGATATATGATTCGCGTTTCATGTCATCGACCGCGCTGAAATAGTCGCGCATGTTCTGTCCGCCATAGTCTTTTGATATCTGTGCGTTCCATTCTGTGCCGAAGCCCGGCAGACCGCGGCGGTTGGGAGCGATGACGATATATCCCTGCGCTGCCATCAGTGCAAGATTCCAGCGGTAGCTCCAGAATTGGCTGACAGCCTGCTGCGGTCCGCCCTGGCAATAGAGAATTGCCGGATATTTCTTGGTGGCGTCAAATTCCGGAGGATAGACAACCCATGTGGTCATCAGTTTTCCATCGGTGGTCGGGACCATGCGTTTCTCCACCGTAGGCATTTTCAGTTGCGAGAGCAGTTCGGTGTTGACATTGGATATCTGGCTGACATTGCCTTTTTCAATGGCGACTATCTCGTTTGGCATCAGCATTGAATGGCGCATGGAGATCAGCAGTTTTTTGCCTGCCGGAGCAAGCGATGCATAATCGAAGCAGCCATCGGCAACTACCGTCACTTTCTTGTCTTTGAGCGCGATGCTGAAAATCGGGGCGACGCCATCCTTGGCGGCAATGAAATAGATCGACTTGCCATCGGGATTCCATGCAATTGCATCGGCGGTGTAGTCCCAGTCGGTTGTCAGGTCGGTTTTCTCACCGGTGGCGGTGTTCATGATGAAGATGCGGTTCTTGTCTGATTCGTAGCCGTCATGCTCCATCGAGAGCCATGCAACGTATTTCCCATCGGGCGAATATGCCGGGTTGGTGTCATAGCCCATCATTCCTTCGGTCAGGTTGCGGGTTGTCTTGGTGACTGTGTCATACAGATACAGGTCGGAATTGGTTGACAGGGAATATTCCATGCCGGTCTTTTTGCGCGACACGTAGATGAGCTTCAGTCCGTCGGGCGACCATGCAAACGATTCTATTCCGCCAAACGGTTTCATTGGAGATTCAAACGGTTCGTCCTGCATTATGTCGGTGACGTTGACCACTTCCTGACCGGTGAAGTCGCCGATGAGGGGGTGGGGAATCTCAGTCACCCATTCATCCCAGTGTTTATACATCAGATCATCGATGACGCGTCCGGAGGCTTTGGGCAGATCGGGGTAGATGTCTTTTGCATCGCGGCTGTATTTTACCGAGCCGATCATCACCACGCGTTTTTCACCGGGCGAGAAAAGGAATCCCTGAATGCCGCCTTCAACGGAGCTGACTGCTTTACGGTCTGAGCCATCGGCGTTCATCACCCACAGTTGCATCTTGTCATCGACAGGATTCATAAAGGCGATTTTGCGTCCGCCATCGATCCATGCATAGCCTGATTCGCTTTCCGGTGTTGCCGTGATGCGGTTGACGTTTTTGCCATCGATATCCATCACGTAGAGGTCGAGGTTGCTTTTGTTTTGTTCGACGCTTTCGTAGCTCACGCCGTAGAGGATTTTCTTTCCGTCCGGAGAGACTACCGGAGCGGACACGCGGCCGAGAGCTTCGAGTGCGTTTATGTCATATTTGCCGTTTGTTGGTGTGAAGTCAGGCTTGTCGATGAGCTTTGCATCAGCGGCTGAAGCCGATGCTGCCA
>CAYTLU010000242.1:0-2046 GCA_964438665.1 uncultured Bacteroides sp. | reverse complement strand
ACATCTCGATATTCTTCCCGAGGACGAAAAAGGTCGCTTTGGCATCGTACTTGTCCAGCGTGGCGAGAATCCACTCGGTGATCCCGGGCGTGGGGCCGTCGTCGAAGGTCAGGAAAACGCCTTCGTCGTCGTCGATTTCCCAGATCAGGTCGGGCATCAGCCGGCGGATGATTTTCGGAGGTTTCAGTCGCATAGAGGAAAATGCCGTTGTCGCAAACGTTCCGGCAAATTTAATGAATTTTCTCGCACTTCGGGCGACCGGCCGAAGAAACCTGCGACAGGCCTGCCGTCTCTAAATTTTTAATATATATTTGATATGTAACGCGTTAGCTCAATTAAATTCGAAGATCTCTTTTGTTTGTTTATCATTATCATAACAGCCCCAAGTATGATACGATAAAATTACCGCACAAATGTTAAACATTGGAATAGCGTCATTTATCGTTTCATATTAATTCCGCCAATGCATCACCTAAGATTAATCATGCCATACTTTAAAAGTATGTGTTATTCAATGTCGTATTGTTCGTATTCTGAGTTTTTGCTCTTGAACTCAGGAACGGTCTTTTTCATAAGTTTCACCATGTCGGGAATGATAACCTTCATGGCAAAAGCGGTCAAACTGCTAACAACAGAGCAGGCATCTGCATACGAGTATTCTCTTACTTTTGCCACAAATATTCGCTCGTGTGAAGTTGGAAGGGTATTCTCTTTTGTTGCAAGAACTTCTTCGTATAGTTTCTCGCCGGGACGCAATCCCGTAAATTCTATTTTTATATCACGACCGACTTCCAGTCCGGCAAGTCGTATCATACGTTCTGCCAATGTCACAATCTTGACAGATTTACCCATGTCGAATAGAAAAATTTGTGTGCCGTTGGCGAATGTAGCAGCTTCCATTACAAGCCGGCACGCCTCCGGAATTGTCATGAAAAATCTGGTTATATCCGGATGTGTTACAGTAATCGGACCTCCATGTTCTATTTGCTCACGGAAACGGGGTATAACCGAACCATTTGAGCCTAAGACGTTGCCGAATCGGGTTGTGACGAATTTTGTCTTGCCTTTGATTTCTCCACGCTCAATTGCCAAACCAAGAGATTGAACGTATATTTCAGCAAGACGCTTTGTGCAGCCCATAATATTTGTGGGGTTGACTGCCTTATCGGTAGAGACCATGACCATTTTTTCCACTCCGTATTCAACGCACTTATCGGCGACCTGACTGGAGCCGGTTACATTAACCATAACGGCTTCGCATGGATTTTCTTCCATCAATGGCACATGCTTATAGGCTGCAGCGTGAAACACGACTTGTGGCTCATATTCGCGGAACACAAAGTCAAGCCGTTCGTTGGAACGCACATCACCTACTACCGGAACGAAATTCAACTCAGGAAATTTATCTTCAAGCTCGAGACGGATGTTATGAAGCGGCGTTTCTGCATTGTCAAACAAAATCATCCGCTTAATTCCGAAAGTTGCCAGTTGTCTGCACAATTCAGAGCCAATCGAGCCTGCTGCTCCAGTAACCATCACGACTTTGTCCTTGAAATTCGCTATAATCGCGTCCATTGAAATTTTAATTTCCGGACGACCAAGCAAATCTTCAATTTTTATCTTGCGGATATAATTATTCAAGGTCTTGCCTTCCGTCATCTCATCAATACCGGGCATTATATAGGTTCTCAAACCGACTTCTTGACAATACTTTATAAGTCGATCCTGTTCTGAACGAGCATCTGCAACATAGGGGAACAGGATACCATCGATTGCATCTTGCACCGCTAATGGTTTGATGTCTTCCAGACGCTCAAAATAAGATACCCGCATCCCTGCAAGTTGATGGCCTATCAGTCTTTTGCCGTAGGTTATGAATCCGCAGACTTTATAGTGAGGAGAATTTCTAAGACGAGCAACCATAGAGGCCGCTTTGTCATTGATTCCATACACCAAAACGCACTGTTTCTGTTTATCTGCTATAATATTGGATTTAACTCTATCATATAGGGCGACCATTAGCACTCGTATAAGCATCAATGCTCC
>CAYTLU010000241.1:0-5096 GCA_964438665.1 uncultured Bacteroides sp. | reverse complement strand
CCGTTTACGAGCTCTTCGGGCGAAGAGACCATACCTTGGTTGAAGTCTTTCTCGCTCACTGTCGATACGGAGCCGGTGAGGTCGTCTTTTTTGCGCACGCCATAGCCGATTACAACGACTTCATCGAGCACTGCGCTGTTGGTTTTCATCGTAACGTCTATAACATCCGATGTTATATCGACCGTCAGATTGTCGTAGCTGACATATGAAAACAGAAGCTGCTTGGCAGAAGCAGGAATTTTTAAAGAGTAGTGTCCGTTGAGGTCGGTTGCCGTACCTATCGGTTCTCCTACAACTTGAACCGTTGCGCCGATTAACGGCTCTCCGGTTTCATCGATGACAGTACCCGTCACTGTCCTTTGTGTCTGGGCATAAGCCGAAGCGGGTATAAGAAGAATCGAGATCAAAAGTCCCAATAGCCAACTTCTTATTTCGGCATTGCCAATTGCTTTGTCCATTAGAAAAAAGTTGTTTAATTTGAAAATATTTTAAGGTGTTTAATGGTAGTAGCCATTTCCAAAACTAAAAAACAATCTTTCTTGCCTGTCAAAATGGACCTGCGGTCATTAGCAAAGTTACTTTACATAGAGAAGTGTGGCGCTTTATTATCGGACAATTGATGCAACAAATTAGACCCGTCCGCTTTTAAGGGCCTAAAAGCGGATTGATTGTCCTATTTCTTATCCAAGGTTTCATCATCCGACTGATATTGGCTCGGCTTGACACCGAATTGGTTTTGAAAGCATTTGGCAAAATAGGATGGCGTTTTGAATCCCACCATGTAGCTTATCTCGGCAACGGTGAACCTGTGCTGGCTTAAAAGCACAGCTGCCTTCTGAAGCCGGACGCTTCGGATATAATCCAAAGGGGGAATCCCCATATACTTCTTGATAAGCCGGTAAAGCTGTTTGTTGGGAATTCCGCTTTTCTCGCACAGCAGGTTTACATTCAGCTCCGGGTCTGAGATATTGTCCTCTATGATTTTCGCAATTTTTGCCAGGGACTTTTCATTTACAGATTCAGCTTCGATGGGTTTGGACTCAGCTTCGGCAATGGTTTGAATTCGCACGCACTCCTTGATCTCTGTCCGGCCTTTCAAGAGCTGATTGATGCGCCCGAATAAGGCGGAGGGTTCAAACGGTTTTGCCATGAATACATCGATACCGATTTTTATACTTTCCGTCTCTGTTTTGTTGTCTGATTTTGCCGTCAGCATGATTGTCGGAATGGATGCAAGACGAGGGTTCTGCTTCAATCTTTTTACCATTTCCAGCCCGCTCATTATCGGCATCATTTCATCGACAATAATCAAATCGGGAACAAATGAAGCGGCAATCGCAAGCCCCGAGCGCCCGTTTTCAGCAGATAGATAGGTGAACTTATCCTTAAGAATGTCCATGATAAATCCCGATATCTGCAAATTGTCTTCAACAATCAGGATTTTAGGCTTGCCGCTCTCCTCGGCGAGCCGGTTCTCGTGATTCTCCGGAATCACCTTTTCCGAGATAGGCAATGTCACCACAAACGATGTTCCCTGCCCCTCCTTACTATAAAGATTTATGTTTCCTCCCATCAATTCAAGATATTTCTTTATCAGATACAAGCCGAGGCCCGTACCCTCCCGTAATTTTGAAGTTGCCGGGGCTCGAAACATCCGCTGGAAGACAAGCGACTGGTCTATATCGGAGATGCCGACACCATCATCCGACACGACGATTTCGACATGCTCGTTTTGCGTGCTTATGCCCAGAGAGATTGTCGCCCCCTCATCGGAATACTTGCAGGCATTCGACAGCAAATTCGTAATCACAGACTCGAACTTGACGGCATCGGCCTCAATAAGTATCTGTGCGTTCGAAGTGTGGAAAATGAAGTTCTTTTGAGGATTATTTTCTTTGAACACCTCGAACACGCCCTTGCAAAATTCTACGGCATCGAAAATGGAGCGTATAAGTAGATTTTCGTCTGTATCTTCAAGACGTTGCAGTTCCAAGGTGCGATGAATCATGTTGTTGAGTCTGACGGCATTGTCATACACCGTTTCCAGGCTCTTTTTGCTTTCCGGGTCTTTGGCCCTCTCTTTCATCAGACTGACCGGACCGAGAATCATGGACAAAGGCGTCTTCAAATCGTGAGAAATCGTAGAGAGAAACGAGAGTTTGCGTTCCACATTTTCCAATGCGGTCTGCCTCTCCTGCTCTTGAAAGGCACGAATATTCTTTCTTCTTGTGTACCATACGGCCCAGTATATGATTCCCAAAGCTATGATAATATACAGAAGTATAGCCCACCAGGACAAGACAAGCGGAGGATTCACAGTCAATGGGATTGAAATAGGAGCTGCCGGGGAGCCGACGGTCTTGACAAGCACGCTGTAATCCCCCATAGTCAAATCGGAAAATGTGAGCGTATTCGACCCTTCCGGCATGACAATCCAACCGTCTATGGTATCCGCCGGAGACTCGGCAAGTTTGTACATATATCTTTGTACGGACTCCGGAGAATAGTTTAGCGTGCTAACGACCAACGTAATGCTGCCGCCATAAGGGATTTCTATGCCTCTTGCTCCATTTTTTATGTCTGAAAGATTCAGGCGCCTTTCCCCTCCCCGGTCGTTGAGGACCATCTTAATCGCTTTATAATCCGTGGTGTTGCCGATCACGCCGCTGTCCACTTCGAGTATTTCGTCCGTACCGCCGAGATACACCTTATTGTTAACCGCGTCCTCATAAACAGCCGTATATGATTTTTGGGGAATCGGAAGCAACGCTGCGGTCAAAGAGGTTCCGTCGACACTCCAGACATTGCTGTGTGTGGAAATCCACATGCCATTGCCCACTTTACCCATTGCAAGGGTCGTTTCGTCGCTGTTGGTGTAGGGGAATTTAACAATCTCATACTCCTCGTCGTCGAATATTACGACACCTCCCTTAAAAGCGCACCATACCCGCCCCTTGCTGTCCGTGCATATATTCGTAGGATACCTTCCGGCAAGTTCGAATATATCGTATTTAAGCATCCGGTTGGTTGTCGGAGTATATTTCGCCAAGGCGTTGTCACGAAATAACAGAATCCATAAATTCCCTTTATAATCCTTGATGACATCATTCACCAGATTGTTCGCCAACGAGAGGCCCGATGCGTTTTGCGTGTCCGCGTTTATCGCCATATCGGAGACTATGGTTCCTCCTTTTTTTCTGAATTTGGCCTTGTCGACATAGTGCAATCCGTTCAGAAAGCTGCCAATCCAAAAGTATCCCCGGTCTTCCACCAAGGCATAGACCCAGTTGGAATTGTGCTGCCCAATGCTGTCGACAACATGGAATACGTCAAAATGGTCCTTGTCGGGATTATGCCTGTTGATTCCTCCATCCGTAGCAAACCACATGGAATGGTCCGTATCCTCATAAATCGCCCGTACTCGATTATGCGACAATGAGTTCGGCTGCTCTGAGTGCCTGTACCAATGGGGCGTCGAATCATCCGACAAGCGAATAACGCCATTTGTTCCGCCAAACCATAAATTATCTCTGCTGTCTCTATATATTGAATGTATTTCATTCCCCTCTCCCGAGTGGGCGAGTGCACTCAGTTTAATCGTTCGCAACGAGCTGGAATTGGACGCAATGGAAAAACCGCGCTCATGTCCCGCCCATACGTTGTGCTGTTCGTCGGCATATATGCACCATATTTCGTTGTCTGCAAGACTCAGCTCCTGCCGGGTGTCGTGCCTGTAATGCTTTATGCTGTTTTTGTGCAGATCGAAAACGCCATTGTCCGTTCCAATTAGAACATGCCCGTGCTCGCCGTTCGACAGGCTCTTGATGTTGTTGTTTTCTACGAGCATCACTTTCTCCCAATGTTCATTGGCAGGTGAATATTTGTAGAGATAGCCTTCGCCGCCGACATAAATGCTTTCGCTGTCTTCCGTTTCAAGAAGACAATTTGCAAACAGTGAATGGTGTTCCGCATTGTCTATTCGCACTCTTAACGGCTTGAAGGTCTTGGCTTGGGAATCCCATCTTGCCACTCCGCTGTATGTGCCGGCATACAAGATGCCGCGACTGTCACGCAAGATGGAATATACCGACCTGTGAGGCAAGCCGGCCGAATAATCGTCGATGCCTTTATTTTTAAGGTTCAGTCTGCTGATGCCGTTTAAACCGCCAATCCACAGGTCGTCGTCGAACAATAACATAGCCCTTATCTCCTTGGGAGTTGCCGTTTCATATTGCGAGACCTCCCCCGAAAGGTAGTCATAAATCAAAAGGCCGTTATTGCTTCCGATATACAGCTTGTCTTCCCTTTCCACGATAGAATAAATCTGATTTCCGAACAACTCATTCCTGCCGATAGGATGAGTCGCAACTCCATCGTAGAAATATAATCCGCTATTCGTGCCAAGCCACATCAATCCCCGGCTATCTCTGAAAAGACAAAAGACGGCCGTTTTTTTGCTCTCTACCGCCACGTTTTTCCATGATAACTCCGGTTCCGGGAGTTGCGGCGCAGAGTTGCCGTAAGACGGAACAGAGAGAGCCAATACAAGTAAGATTCGCCTGAATACATACTTGGCGGTATTTCTAATGATCATGATTGTGATTGGTATTAAATCTATATTAGCAAAGTTACTAATTGTAAATAAAATACCTTTTAATATACGGCAACAAATTAGACAACATATCGGACTGTGCATGCAACAGATTGGACTTTTTCTTTGCTTATTTCAACAAAGGATGATTTCGAGTCCGAACCATACCGTCGCCAGACGGCAGCAAACTGTACTGCTATTACCTCTATTACCTCGCAAAAAAAGACAACCCCGCAACTTGTTAAGTTACAGGATTGTCTAAAAAAGAGGCTCTCTTGACAGGCGCCCCCGTGTTGCAATAGCGCTCCGCTCCGCTACTTTTCGATGAGCGAAATCGAACGCTGAATGAAATCCGTCAGGTTTTTGCCCTTGAGCATGCCGTTGGTGAGCAGCGCTAAGTCGATAATCTGCTTTACGAGGCGATTTTCGCCGCCGATAGCCTTCAGGCGTTCGTTGCGCTCGTCGCGCAGCGTGACGATTTTCTTCGACAGCTCCTCGCGCATCT
>CAYTLU010000240.1:0-6252 GCA_964438665.1 uncultured Bacteroides sp. | reverse complement strand
GGTTTATATGTGGAAATAAATACTGTCTCAACATCTTCAATATTTTGTGGCATTTGGTCCTGTGCATTAGCGAAAGTTCCTATCCAAATATCCAAATTTGCATTTTCGTGGAAATTGCGAAAATGTTCATGATTTTTATTCAATCGAGATGCTATGTTACAACCCTTGTGAATCCCTAAATAATCATAAAAATGTCGAGATGTATAGCCTTTACCTTTTTTATTTCCTCTGAAATAATAGAATGAGAATAACGATGGGTCACACATTTCACCGTGCTTGCCTTTCTTGAAATAATCGTCTCGTTCTGAAAGAGAATGAAATGGACCAACCCATTGAATTGTATATGTTTGTTCGATGTCGTTCATAAATCATTTTTTGCAAAAATAACGATTTAATTTGACACTATGAAATGAATAAATACCTTTTTAGAACACCTGCTCTCAACCGGCAAGTGTAAAATTAAGAAAATTGTTTGTAAAAAACCGTTGGTTGAATTAAATTTGTTGCTGTGCGATAAAAAATTTGATACAGACTCGTTGGTTGGATTAAAAAAGCGAATAAGTTATCTGGCCGCCGGGATAATGATTCGTAAAGTTAACATACTGCATGAAGGTTATCACTGCGATTTTGCCCGCCATTCGGGCGAAAAGTCCGCAGGATTGCTTTGCGTAGTTGCGTAGTATCATAAGGTTATTGTATCGTTGAGTTGTGAGAAAACGACCTCAATTCGTTTGCGGAATCGTTTGTAAGCCCACGAGGGGCGCAGTGCCATTCTATCGCTATTCGGTAAAGGCGACCTTGCCAAAGCCCGAAAAGATCTTGCGACCAAAGACGAGCAGATAGCTGGGCTCAAAGAGCAGATTAAGAAGTTGCAGGCGGAACGCGCCGCCACTGTACAACACCATGAGCAGGAGTTGGCAAAACTCCGCAACGGCTATCAGGCGGAGATTGATAAGGCAATCAAAGCGGCGGAAGCCTTGCGCGAGACGCTAAACGCAAAAGATGCCCGTATAGAGCAGCAATCCTAACGCATTACTGAACTCGACCGCCAAGCCAATCCGCAACGCTATCAACTCTCGTCGGGAGCGGAACTCATCAAGATCAAAATCCCGAACAATAACAACCCGTCGCTACATATCTGGATGCTGGTCGGTCGCCCCGGATTGGGCAAGACTCCGCCGCTGAGTTTCCTCTACCGCCCGATTCACGAACAGGACGACCGGATGTTCGAGCAGTATCTGCAAGCGTGCGACGAATATGAACGCGCCATCGCAGCGGCAGGCAAGAACAAAGAGGCGGATGACCTTTTGCTCAAAAAGCCTCAATTGGTTACTACCGTTATCTCGGACTTTACGCCGGAGGCATTGATGCACGTTCATCAGCACAATCTTCGGGGTGTGGCTGTCGAGGTCGATGAGATTCTTGCGCTGTTCAACTCCGTGAAACGTTACAACAGCAAGAACAACCTGATTGAAGACCTGCTCTCCACTTATAGCGGACGTCCGTTGAAGTCGATCCGCAAATCCGAGTCGCGTCCCGTGCTGATTCGCCAGCCGTGCATCAATGTCATCGGTTCGGTGCAGACCAATCTGCTGTCGGAGGTGTTCCGCAACGAGTATAAGGCCAACGGCCTGCTCGACCGGTTCCTGTTCGTCTATCCCAAAGACCAGCGTATCTCGAAGTGGCAGCGCACCGACCGCAGTGCCTCGCGTCCCGATACGCTGGGACAATGGCGCACGATACTGAACAGGATTCTCAATCTGCCGTGCCCGATGGGTGAGAAAGGCAACTCGGTCTGCTCAACGGTGCTGAATATGACGGAGGATGCCGAGGCCTATTTCTATGACTGGTATAACGGCATCATCGACACGGTGAATGCCGTCCGGAACGACGCGGAGGTAGATAGCCGCAAGACAAAATTGGACGGCAACGCCGCCCGCCTGTCGTTAGTCTTTCAGATTCTGAAATGGGCCGCCGGCGAAGGACAGATGCACTGCATCGACCTCGATTCCGTCAAGGCGGCAATCCGGATGATCGACTACTACGAAGATACCTATCGGCGTGTGCAGGAGAGTATTGTTGCAGCCGGTATCGGCGACAATAAGGAGGCGTGGCTGTCGCTGCTTGGCGATACCTTCACGGCTGGTGATGCCGTCATTGCCGGCAGGAAGGTCGAACTATCCCGTCGCACGGTCTATTATGCGTTAGACAAGTTGAGCCGGGAGCCAAATCCCGTTTTAGAGAAACTGCATCACGGCACCTACCGCAAGAGTTCTTCGATTGCATCTTGCACTATTGCACTTTCATCAGAGAGCAGGGCAGCAGCGCAGACGGAGCAAAGTGCAAAAGTGCAGCGTGCAACCGACAATACCGCCGAGTTATGAATGAGTACCGCTTTCATTTAGAGAAATATCGCTACGGACGCAAAATAGATTGTCCGAGTTGCGGGAAGAAACGCTGCTTTGTCCGATATATCGACGAGCAGGGAACGGTACATTTCCCCGCGTCGGTGGGCAAGTGCGACCACGAGCAGAGTTGCGGCTACCACTACACGCCGCGTGCGTACTTTCAGGATAACCCCGAAGCGGTGTCCAATAATGGCCGCCGCATTGAGCGAGCGTTTCGACAGTCCGATGTCTACACCCGATCGGCATCGATCGAGCCCTCTTATATCTCACCGACCATTGTAAAGGCGAGTTTGTCCCACTATGACAGAAACCCGTTGTACCGGTATCTTTGTGGTGTGTTCGGAGAAGAGGAGACGGCGCGGCTGTTCAATCTCTACCGCATCGGCACATCGGCAAAGTGGGGCGGCTCGACGGTCTTCTGGCAGACGGACGAGGCGGGGCGTACTCGCACGGGAAAGATTATGCTGTACAATCCTGCAACGGGTCGCCGTGTCAAGGAACCGCAGGCCTGTGTCAGCTGGGCGCACGCAGAACTCCGCCTGCCGGACTTTAACCTGCGGCAGTGCCTGTTCGGACAACATCTGCTTCCTGCATATCCCGACAAGACGGTCATTCTCGTCGAAAGCGAAAAGTCTGCCATTATCGCTTTGCACTATATGCCCGATATGCTGTGGCTCGCAACTGGAGGCAAGAACGGTTGCCTCAATGTCCAGACCGTCGAGGCGTTGCGTGGGCGCGATGTCGTGCTGCTGCCCGACCTCGGAGCGACCGATGCGTGGAGGGAGAAGTTGCCAATCTTCCAACCCATTTATCGGAGTGTTGCTGTCAGATTTCACATCAACTTTTGTCGTAGTATTTCAGCTTCTAATTGTGCAGCCGCTGCCTGCACAATTAGAAACCTACCGTTTATTTCAATGTCTTGAACATTTTGTTAATACACTTTTTCTTTTGTTCCATATTTGGGTGAACATAGAGATTGAGAGTTGTACTGATATTTGCGTGTCCAAGTATTACACTGACCGTCTTGTAATCGCACTGGCTTTCAATGCAACGGGTTGCAAAACTGTGGCGTAGTCCGTGGAATTTCAATTCGGGAACTCCGAGTCGTTTCAAGAATTGTTTATAATAGTTACGATAAGTCCGAGGTTCTGTCGGATTTGTCTCATTGGTCAGAATGTAGTAATCGTCATTCATGACTTTTTTTAGCGGGCGAATCAGTTTTGACAACTCCCGGCTCATCGGGATATCACGAACTGAGTTCTTTGTTTTCGGAGTGCCTATTACAAGTTCAGTATGTCTGTGATTGTCGTCTATGATGTAAATCCGCTCGATAGTGCGGCAGACACTGATAGTTTCGGTTGACAAGTTAATATCGCCCCATTTCAGTGCACAAACTTCTCCGATTCGCATTCCTGTACTCAAACAGATATAGATTCCGAGATTGCGAAATGTAAAATTGTTGATGGCATACTGCATAATACGCCTCTGATGGCTTACGCTCAATACTTCCAATTCCTGCTTTTTCTGCTCTGTCGGATATTTTACACTCCATTCCGTGAAGGGCATATATCCTTTTTTTACACCGAACTTCTGAATCATCTTCAAGACGATAAGCATATCCTTGACCGTCTTTTGACTCAGGCCCTTTTGCAATTTTTGCAAAGCAAAATCCTGTATCTCGGATTCGATAAACTGTTGCTTCTCTCCGAATGCAGGCAGTATATGATTCTCTAAGATAAGAGAATAAGCCGAGAGCGAAGATTGTTTTACATACTGTTGCTTGTCCTTTTTCCAAAGGATTGCTACTTCTCTAATTGTTTTAATCTTTTCCATATTGTAACTGTTTTTAGAAATTTATACACAACAATATAAATGATGATTGGAGAAAAGACATATTTAATGTGCCCCCTTTGAGATTTACGGAGTTTACGGGGGAATGGCAATCGCTCAAACTTGGGAACATAGGTCAAACCTATAATGGGTTAACGGGGAAAAATGGAGAGGATTTTGGAAAAGGTTACCCGTATATAACCTACAAATCTATATTTGATAGTTCCAAAATAGATATCTCTCGCGTTGAGTATGTTAATATTACAGATTATGAATTAAAGAAGAATAGTCAGAATGAAGTGCAATATGGCGACATATTCTTTACTACATCTTCTGAAACCCCGGAGGAGGTCGGTATGGCTTCTGTTTTATTAGATAAGATAAATCATTGTTATCTAAATAGCTTCTGTTTTGGATATAGATTAACTCAAACAAACATACATTTGCCTGAATTTATGAGATTTTATCTGCGGTCTGAATCAATCCGCAGAAAACTATTCATATTAGCACAAGGCAGTACAAGATTTAATATATCTAAAAATGAGGCAATGCAAATGGGGATTATGATGCCTCATACTATTGAGCAACGAAAAATCGCCCAGTTTTTGACACTCATTGATGAGCGAATTGCTACCCAAAGCAAGATAATTGAGGATTTGAAGAAACTAAAGTCTGCGATTACACAGATTTTATATTGTCAGAATGCGCCAAACAATAGACTCGGAAACATTATCATACAAGTATCAACCCGTAATCGGAATAAGAACATCGATACTGTATTGTCTGTGAGTAGTCGTTTGGGATTCATAGAGCAATCCGAGCAATTTGCAGACCGTAATGTGGCAAGCGATGATACATCAAATTATAAGATTGTCAATAGAAACGATTTCGCTTATAACCCTGCAAGAATAAATGTAGGGTCTATTGCTCGTTTGACATCTTTGAAATGTGGGATTGTTAGTCCAATGTACATAAGCTTTAGAACGACATCAAAGGTTCTGCCTGAATATTTGGAATATTTCTTTGAAACAAAATACTTTAACGATGAAATGGAAAACCGATTAGAAGGTAGTGTACGGCTATGTTTGTCATGGGAGGGATTATGTAATATTCCTATTATGCTACCGTCTATCGCTGAACAAAAACACATTGGAGAGCAGATGACAATGCTATCTGACAAAATAGTCTTGGAAAAGCGATATATTGAAGCACTTAAACGGCAAAAACAATATTTGCTTTCAATGATGTTTATATAAACATCTGCTGCAAAAGATATTTCTTTTGAGAGCGGGCATATGATAATATAGTTAGCTCTACCTCTATTTTCTCCGAAATTAGACGGAGGGTATTAGCAATCTTATCCTGCTCGGATAAATCTGGTATAGGAATTATAATTCGGTTGATATCTTTGAGATATGCGGTAGCCATAGTACCGTGAGTTATGATACGATATACTTGTCTCTTAAAGTAGGAGGAACTCATTAGGTAATAAAGATACTCTACTGCGATACCATTTTTAGGAACAATACCAAGAATTCCTTGTTTTGTCGCTATCGGATATGTATTTATAGAAACCGCACCAATGGTTGCGCCATTTGAATAGATTATAGAATTTGTTGGCACTATCCATGCTGATGACTTTCGCAAACCTAAATTATTGATATAATCCTTATTATTCACAATATATTTATTTGTTAAGTCATCAATCTTTATAAATGGTATATCCCCGTCCTCGTAGTATTCGGATTTCGTCGTATCTGGTGTGCCGCCTTCTCCAGCCTTATTATATATTTCTGAGAATGGTAGTAAGGTGGCACACACTATAAGTTTATTAAAAAATCTATCTATAATCGCAGACTTTAGTTTCTTCAAATCCTCAATTATCTTGCTTTGGGTAGCGATGCGTTCATCTATCAATGCCAATAATGAAGCAATCTTGTTCTGTTCCTCAATAGATGGATATTTAACTTTTAGCCGTTTCAAACTCTCACCATATAAATGAACAACAGATACA
>CAYTLU010000239.1:0-3575 GCA_964438665.1 uncultured Bacteroides sp. | reverse complement strand
TAACAATCCCCTTTACAATCTGTTTTTTATCCTCTCGCATAACCAAGTTGAGTCGTACACCGCGTTTCCCCGCATCGATCAAAGCATCTCCCAATTTATCGCCATTTGGACCGACAGCGTCCGGATCCAAGGAATATGTGGCAACATAGAGATCTTCTCCACTCTTGGCAGAATTTATGATGTCGAAAATCTCATCGCGAAGGTCATGAATATTACACTCGGACAAAGCCTCTCCACGTCCACGGTCAGTCGGAGCTAATGTCATTTTGATTTTCGACAGCCGGGAAAGTCGATCACTGTCAATAGTATCCGATGGACGCTCATAGGAGAAGTGAGAGTCATGACTGGCAAAACGAAATCTGTCAGGACGAAGGAAAAGGTGGTCGAAAATCTCTTCGACCTCGTCAAACTCTTTTCCGGTCAGCATAACTCCGAGTTCGGATATTTTATCTACGCTGTTTGGCGTAAAGTTAAGACTGGTGAGCAGACCGTTGCCGGTATCGGTGAGGAGAAATTTGGCGTGTAGTCCGTCAAGCCCTGATATATGGGCTCCGGCCCGATAAAGTTGCATAATCGACTGAGAATGGAACAGGTTTTGAGTCGTTTGTTTTGTATGACACTTTTTGCCGGTTGCGTTTGCGGTATAGACTTCGCCTGATACACCCTCGAGATTTGTGAGAATAAAAACAGCAACCCCCCGGGCAAGTGCATCTGATAGTTCCTTGCGAATTTCAGGGTCGTCAAAGAGGAGATTGCAGGCCTTGACCCATGTCTTTGCTGTACGGATGTGGTGGATCACCTCCTCGGACAGATTCCTTTCAGAATTATTATTATAGAATATATTATTCATTTCCCATAGTTTATAAATTGCTCAATATCATGTCTAAACACAAGGTCATGGCGATCTATTGCAATAAGCGTCTGACGCCAATTATTTGGATAATCTTTCTTAACCATATCAATTATCTCATGCCAATCTTGGTCCGACCTATCGATCTTATTGCGTAAATGTCCAAGATTGTTTATGGATTCAGAGGCTTTTACTTCGATAAACATAGAGCCTGTCATTCCCTGCAGTTGGATTGACATAAAGCCATTTTCAATTCTCGAGAGCACCCTGGAACGATTACGTGTCGTCTCGTCGATGTTGCTTATAAATATCTGGATTTGAGACGTTTCTGGGTGTCTCGTCAGGCTTATTTGTCTAATAAATTCTGTCCCGTATTCTTTCTCAATTGAAGACAATATAAGCTGATTCAAATCGGTTGAACCATTGACAAACAAACTTGTATCGTTTGATTTGTCGATCAAATAGAAGAATCGGTTACTTCTGACACTGCCATCGAGCTTGAAGTAATTTATATTATTCTCAAGCCAGCCAAATGGAGATATAGGATTGTCCCTATCATCGCAGAAAATCTTACGCACGACCTCTGTCCCCTTCAAAAATATGCCTATCGACAGGTTTCTCATCCACTTAGGGCCTAATGATGTCATAGATGTTTCACGGGCTTTCTCAGGAATACCTAATCGTTTCTGATATTTTCTTCCTTTGCCGTCATTGATTCTTGCATTCAATTCTGCTATCTTGTGTTCAATGTTGGCATCAAATGGATATATGCCACCGGGGATACTGTAAACCTCAATGCAATCAAATCGGTCTTTTAAATTATCCACCACATCAACAGGGAATGGATCACCTGTAAATCCGTCTATAAAACAGCATGACACGCCATTTCTTGCAAGTTCTATCTGTTCAACCCGTTGTCTCCCTATTGGTGTAAGGGCAAGTCGGTTAAGCACCTGGTCGAAGTGAACAAGCTGAGGTTCCCAGGTATCTGATTTAAATCTATGAAGAATCGACTGATGTGGATCAGTAACCATCAAAAGTGAACATGCTGTTGAGTATGGCACACCCAAATCTATCATTTGAAGAAGTGCCCGGTCTCTGAAATCGGCAGGGTCGGATGTGGGGTACTTATATTTTACTTTAACAGCATAGGTCGGGTAATTGACTTCAAACCAAGCAAATGGTGTTAATCCTTTAGCCTTGGCATAATCTATGAATGTTTTGTTAGTCATTGTCAATAGCCTTTACAGTGAATTTTCTATTATCTCTCACCTTTACCTCAACTAACATACCTTCGGTGAAACAACGTGAGTTAGGGACGGAAAGAGAGATGAGAGAGTTATCAACCAGTTCAAGTGTGAGCCTTGATTGTTCCGAGCCTTTGACTACTGCCGAGAATCGAAAGTCCGTCAACGCGTTCTGCTTGAACAGCCAAAGGCCTAAGGGTTCAATCATAGTGTGAGGCTTTCCATCGACATAGCCGATGAGTTTTGCACGGAATCTTTCAGGTTGTGCATCTTTGGGAACTGCCTTCAGAACCGGATTGTAAAGTGTAAGCCACTTCCCTTTATATGAGCTGGAGAACTGACCGTTTTTAGCGAATCGGCAATCTTCAAACACATGATATGGTTTGTCGAGATTCTCTATCAGAGGACACGAAGCGGGAGGAAAGTCATCATACAGACGCTGCATAGCTCCGCGATGAACTACAAGCTCTACCTTCTTGTTTGATATTTCGTCGTATACCGCCATCACGGCTTCTTTGTCAACTTTATGTAACGATTCGTTTCGGAGCGTGTCAAGATGGCCAACCATAATGAGATTGCATTTCGCACGACTGAACGATACATTGAGCCGACGCAGATCATCCACAAAATTGAGCGATCCAGAGCGTGTGTTGCGCACAAAAGAAAACACCACGATATCATATTCCTCACCTTGAATGGAGTCGATCGTGAATATATGCTTTCTCAATTTGGGAAAACGTTCGCGCATCCTTATGACCTGCGCACCATAGGGGGAGAGGATGCCTACTGACTTCCCTGATTCTATAGCAGACTCCAGCAAAGAGAGAAGCCTCTCCTCGATAACTTGGATCTCTCCGTCATTGTACAGACTCATGCCTTGCCGTCTTTCACGTGCTTCAACACCCATGCCCGAAGTGTCAATAAACTTTATAGGATTTTCCAAACCGGGGATGTTGAGAATTCTATCGGTAGGCTTTGGCGCTGAAACAACTTTGCCATCGTAAAACAGCTTTGACACAAAGTCTCCTATTGCCGGATGCATTCGGAATTGCTTGGATAGCATGATTTGGTTCGATTCCGGCAATCGGGGTCTTAAATCACCAAAGAGAGACTTGCCCACATCTTCCATAATGTCCTTTATTGCCGAATCAAGGAGTTGAGATTCAACCTCTTCCTCCTCAGAGTCCAGCTCTGTATCATTCAGTCGTCGAGATGCAAGCTCCTTAACTAATTCGGAGTTTGTATAGGGAGGGAGCTGCTTGTCGTCTCCGACAAGCACATACTCATCAGCCATCATCATGGGAACCAAAGACTCTGCATAGTTGGCTTTTCCAGCTTCGTCTATTATAAGAGAGTCAAAATGAAGGTCTCTAATCAATGGACTTACACCGACCCCTATACATGTTCCAAACACCACGTCCACTGCTTCAAGATTAAGCGCGTGATACTCAGAGGCAAAGTTCTCAACATCCTCTTTA
>CAYTLU010000238.1:0-6056 GCA_964438665.1 uncultured Bacteroides sp. | reverse complement strand
AGGGAATGCAATGTCAAATCGCGGGCCTATAGCTATAGTAGGCATAACCACAACCCGCTCAAATTCCCGCGAAAGCTTCTGCATTTCAGGCATGACAAACATCTGTTCAGTGATTCCGCCATAAGGAAATGAATCAGTGATCAGCACCAAAGTCCTATATTTTGTCGATCTACCCATAACCATATGCAAATATAGCGAGAATATTCGAGAAAAACAGAGAATAATATTGTAGCTCTACGCTTGGCTCTGCAATAATTCATCAACGCCATTCGTTATGACAACGTATGGGAACTAAAGAAATATTGACTGTTGTGCTTCCGGTCCGCAATAGGGCGGCGATCATCGGACGAGCCCTTGAATCAATATCAGCCCAGACTTGCCTTGATTTCAAACTTGTAATAGTTGACAACGGATCAACCGACAACACAGCCGATGTAATATCCCGGTGGGCAACACAAAATATAGGAAGGCTTAATGTCGAAATCGTCTATGAACCGAATCCCGGAGCGGCTAAAGCCAGAAACAGAGGGCTTGCAGCCGCAGATACCAGATTCACCATGTTTTTCGACTCCGATGACGTGATGCGCCCCGGCCACATAAAAAGAATACTCGAATATCTTAAAAAACGTCCGGACACGGAAATCCTGCGATGGGATGTTTCTTTCATTGATCCCGATGGATGGATTATTTCTAAATCGCCTCGGTTCCATGATGAAATGCAGCTTCATCTCATGCACGGCACCCTTTCAACCCTGCGTTGGGTCGCCACTACGGAATTGCTGAGAGCCATCGGCGGCTGGAACGAGTCTCTTTCAACTATGGACGATCTCGAATTAGGGGTGCGCATGATCATTGCCTCAACAAAACCGGTCAGGAAACTACATGGCGAACCGACCGTGGCCATATACCATTCTGATGACAACAATGTCAGCGGGAACAATTATCATGAAAAAATCGGTCCAATAACCAATGCCCTTGAATTCATTGAGCTTTCATTGAAAGACGCAGACAGGACTGCCGACCTGATCATGCTCCGCCACAGACGAGCCATCATCGCTTCACTTCTAAAACGCGAGAAACAATCGGAAGAAGCACACAACATGCTTTCAACGGCTATCGAAGGATGCAATATGAGAGAAAAACTGCTGATTCGGTGTTCCTATCTCACCAACATGCTTTTTGGTAGAGGCGGCACAGCAGTTGCGCTGCAATTTGCAGGGAAAAAGAAAGAAAAACGTTAACATGGGTTAACCGATACTTCTTGCAACTTAACACTTGTTAAGTACGCGCCGTTTTCTGTCATCAAAATGTTACATTTTATATTAATATTCCTACCTTTGCGCAAGCTTAGGTATCAAAAAACAATAAAATGGCTAACATTTTAACGGATCTCGTCAGCTCACGCGCTGCCATATATGGCGACCGTGAGGCTTTTAAATATAAAAACGGTGACCATTGGGTACAGACCGGATGGAACACCTTTCTGGAAACCGTAGGAAATGCAGCATGCGCATTTGAAATGCTTGGGTTGGAAGAATGTGACAGGATAGCTATATTTTCCGCCAACCGTCCGGAAATTCTCGTATCTGATTTCGCCTCCTATTCCAACAGGGTCGTGCCCATATCAATCTATGCCACATCAACAGCCGAACAGGTTGCATACATTCTCAACGATGCCGGATGCCGGATGATAATGGTCGGCGACAGGCAACAGTATGACATAGCACGAAGCATCAAATCAAAATGCCCATCGCTGGAAAGGATTATCATATTTGATGATATAACGCCTGATCAGAATGACGAATCATCTATGAAATTCTCATCGCTGCTCAGACTGGGAAACAGCGCATCCGACAAATGCCGTCAGAGCGTAACGCAGCGCAGCAACAGAGCTGTGCCGGATGATATCGCAACCATCATATACACATCAGGCACAACAGGAGAGCCCAAGGGCGCAGTACTCCCCCACTCTTGCTTCAACGCCGTAATGAGGATTCACAAAGAGCGGCTTACAATGCTCAGCGACAACGACACATCTCTATGTTTCCTTCCATTGAGCCACATTTTTGAAAAAGCATGGACTTATTTCTGCCTATGGATGGGCATGCGCGTGTCAATCAACAATAATCCGCATGAAATCCAGAATACAATAAAGGAAGTCCGTCCGACATGCATGTGTTCTGTTCCGCGTTTCTGGGAGAAAGTATATACCGGAGTCCACGAGAAAATCTCTGAAATGGGCACATTCAAGAAATGGATGGTCAAATTGGCTCTTAAAACAGGGCGCAAGCGCAATCTGGAATATCTCCGCACCGGACGGAAAGCCCCTTGGTGGGTTGAACAGCCGTATGCGTTCTTTTTCAAAAGAGTATTCAGCCCTCTGCAGAAAGCCATAGGCATAGAGAACGGCAATATATTCCCGACAGCAGGAGCGCCGCTCTCAGCTAATATTGTCGAATTCCTTCACAGCTGCGGAATCAATATTGTCATTGGCTATGGCCTTTCAGAGACAACAGCCACAGTCACCTGCTTCCCCAACTCCAACTATGTGATTGGCACTGTCGGCACAACAATGCCGGATGTTGAAGTCAAAATCGGCAATGACAATGAGATTCTTGTTAAGGGACCGACTGTCATGCGGGGATATTATAACAAACCCGAAGCAACGGCCGAAGCATTCACAGCCGATGGATGGTTCCGCACAGGCGATGCCGGATATATCAACGCCGACGGCGAACTGATACTGACCGAACGCATCAAAGACCTGTTCAAGACATCCAATGGAAAATATATTGCGCCTCAGGCTCTTGAAAGCCGTCTTGGTGAGGATAAATACATCGAACAGGTTGCCGTCATTGGCGATAAGCGCAAATATGTGACTGCTATAATCATTCCTGCATTCGAGGCATTAAAAGAATATGCCCTTAAAAAGCATATACAATACCGCAATATTGAAGATTTGCTGAAAAACGCCGACATAAAAAAAATGATTGAAGAGCGCATCGAACGCCTCCAGGAAAATTTCGCCGGTTTTGAACGCATAAAGAAATTCACCTTGCTTCCGCAGGCATTCACAATGGAAGCCGGAGAACTGACCAACACTCTTAAGATCCGCCGCCCGGTCATCAATTCCCACTACGCGCGCGAGATCGAAGCTATGTATGTCTAACAATCATATTTACACATAATTAAATGATCACACAAGAACAATTAAAAGAGACTTTTGAACGCAAGCTCGCGTTGAGGAGGTATCTTTGACATCGACAGCAAGAAAATACAGATAGAAGAAGAGGAACTGCGCACACACGTTCCGGATTTTTGGGAACATCCGAAGGAAGCACAGATCCAAATGAAAAAAATAAAAGACCTTCAGGCATGGGTTGAAGGTTACAAGACAGTAGAAGATGCGGTCGATGAACTCGAACTGGCATGGGACTATGTCAAGGAAGGAGAACTTGAGGAATCGGAACTTGACACGCTTTACAATGATGCCATTGAAAAAATCGAGAAACTCGAACTTCGCAACATGCTCCGCCGTGAAGAGGACAAATTGGGAGTAGTGCTTAAAATCAATTCCGGGGCAGGAGGCACTGAAGCTCAGGACTGGGCATCAATGCTTATGCGCATGTATCTGCGCTGGTGTGAGAAGCATGGATATAAGACATCCATTTCAAACCTTCTTGACGGAGACGAAGCCGGCATCAAATCCTGCACCATCAATGTTGAGGGCGATTTCGCCTATGGCTATCTGAAAAGCGAAAACGGAGTTCACCGCTTGGTGCGCGTATCACCCTACAACGCGCAAGGCAAACGAATGACATCGTTTGCATCCGTATTCGTCACGCCGCTTGTCGATGACACGATTGAAGTGCGTGTCGATCCCGCACTACTGTCATGGGACACGTTCAGAAGCGGTGGCGCAGGAGGCCAGAACGTCAACAAAGTGGAATCAGGAGTCCGTCTGCGCTATCAGTTCACAGATCCATACACCGGTGAAAAAGAGGAGATCCTCATAGAGAACACCGAGACACGCGACCAACCGAAGAACAAAGAAAACGCCATGCGCCAGTTGCGCTCCATCCTTTACGACAAAGAACTGCAACACCGCATGCAGGAGCAAGCCAAAATCGAAGCCGGAAAGATGAAAATAGAATGGGGTTCACAGATCCGCAGCTACGTATTTGATGACCGTCGCGTCAAAGACCACCGCACAAACCATCAGACATCGGATGTCGGTGGAGTCATGGACGGCGAGATCGATGGTTTCATCAAAGCATTCCTGATGGAATTTGCCGGCAACGGTCAAGAGAATTGACCAACAGACTCTTAAACACGCACATACAGACCGGGCGAGAAATATCGTCCGGTTTTTCATTTTTATTGAGCGACATTGCCGCAATAACGAACGAGTGTCATAAATTAGCTGAAAAAAAGCTATTATGAAAACGACAAACGCACCAACACTCTTCAACTACATGGATTCATTAATCAACGGACTCAAGCAAAACGGAAGGATTCGCACGGCCGAGACCTACACAGCCGCACGCCACAGTTTCACTCGATTCCGCAACGGCAAAGACATCGCCATAAAAAAGTTGACAACAGAAATCATCGAAGCTTATCAGGCATGGCTGCGCGCTCAAGGTCTGGTCTCTAACACAATCTCGTTCTACAACAGAATACTCAGAGCAGTCTATAACCGGGCAACAGAGCAATATGACATCGACAACCGACGTCCGTTCCGCCATGTCTATACCGGAATCGACAAGACTCCCAAACGCGCACTGCCAATCGCCACAATAAAAAAGATAAAGCAGCTTGACCTGTCATATGAGCCGTCCATGGATTTCGCCCGCGACATGTTTCTGCTCAGCTTCTATCTTCGGGGAATGAGTTTCATCGATATGGCATTCCTGCCCAAAAAGGCTCTAAACAACGGATATATCACTTATCGGCGACGCAAGACCGGACAAAAACTGTCAATAAAATGGTCGGCAGAGATGCAGCGCATCATCGACAAATATCCCGCCAACCCGACACAATATCTTTTCCCTATCATCCGATCATCCACAGACAACGAACGCAAGGCTTATCTCAACGCAAGCTACAACGTCAACCACGGCCTGAAAAGGATAGCATATAGAATAAATTTCTTTCCGCTGACACTCTACTGCGCCCGCCACAGTTGGGCCACCGCAGCTCTTACAAAAGGAATCCCTATCCCCATCATAAGTCAAGGCATGGGACACGATTCAGAATCGACCACACGCATCTACCTTGCATCGCTTAACTCCGCTGCCGTAGATCGCGCAAACGACATCATTCTGGCTTCAATCTGACGAACGTTCGCCGGCCTTAATCCGGCATCAGCCGACAATCAGACCAATGCCATAAGTGCTGTCAAAGAAGGAATGATTGAAGGGTGGGTCTGCGCATCTTCCTCAGCGGTCCATCCCTTCCCTTTTAACCATGCCACATGGCATCCGATCGACAATGCCGGCTCTATATCCTTACGGAAGCTGTCGCCTACTACCAAAACATCTTCCGGATTCAAGCCAAGTGCTACAACACCTAGTTTGAATATCCGGGGATCCGGCTTGCGCACTCCGACAACTGCGCTCTCTATCACTCCCTGAAAATATTGACGCAAATCCATGTCGCGCAAAACGCTCTCAACATTGCCATAGAAATTAGACACCAACATCAACGGATATTTCTTCGACAACGCTTCTATGACCGGACGCGCATCTTCGACAGCCGAACGCGCTCTATTGTAGCAATACTGCGCTATTGACTCTACCTTCATCTCTATGGATTCGGTGGGAATAAATCCACGCTGCACCAGATCACCCAGCTCCAATTTCATCTTGATCCGGAGCAGATCGAGGAAATTATGCTGCGGAAGAATGTAGCGCGTTTTTGCCAAGGCTCTCTCGGCAAAAACATAACTATTACGAAACTCTTCCTTATCAACCGCAAGCCCGGATGCGGCATAGCCATCATATATAACCTCGCTCCAATGGTCGCCATGACTGTCAATCGTGCCGCCATAATCG
>CAYTLU010000237.1:0-41770 GCA_964438665.1 uncultured Bacteroides sp. | reverse complement strand
TCAATCATCAGTAGTTCGGTTTCCCTCCCATGCCGGAAAAAACGGCATGTTTCGAGGATTTTGTTCAATCTACAAAGTTAAGCAAAAATCCCATCTGCGCAAAAGTCAAATTTAATGACCGCATCAAATTTTTCATCGGGTTGAATTCCATTTAGTAGGGATTAGGGGATTGGTTTTTTTGCGTTTCTGTCGGGAATGATTGCTCAGGCAGAGCAAAAAGAAAAGCCGGCTGAGGGGCCGGCTTTGATGTTGGTTGGGGACGTGGTCTTGTTTTTTGTCAGTATTTGAAGCAACCGCCGCCTAGAAATTCGCGGAGCAAGGAGGTGGAAGGAATATATTCTTCCGAAATCGACTCAAAATAGTTGAGGAAGCAGTGCAATCGGGCGGCTTCGGCATACTCCACGACATCGCGGGGCACGCGCGAGAGCAATTCTTCGCCCATGTGTTTGATCACTCCGAGTTCAAACAAAAGCGAGGAATTGAACATTGAATCGGCATTCTCCTGATAAGGGAAAATCCATTTTTCTTCGCCGCGGCGCACACTCGGCCATCGGCGGATGGTCTGCTCAGGGGTGACTCCGCGGTAGCGTGCATCGCGGATGATGCGCCTGAGCAAGCGGTTGTCGGTTGTCGGAATCCAGTTGTGATCGTCGATATCTATAGTGGTGAGGGCCGACACATAGACGCGATATTTCATCGATTCGGCAACGTTTGATGTCAGTTCGGGGTTCAGTCCGTGGATTCCTTCAATCAGCAGTATGGAGTTCGGACCCATAGAGATGCGGTTGCCTCTGTATTCACGTTTGCCTGTCTCGAAATTGTAATAGGGGAGTTCTACTTCCTTTCCTTCAATCAGTTGATTGAGATGGGTGTTGAATGTCGGCAAATCAAGGGCATAGAGAGATTCATAGTCATATTCTCCATCGGAATCTTTTGGCGTCTGGTGGCGATCGACAAAATAGTCATCGAGGGAAATCATTTTCGGTTCAAGAAGGTTGGTGACCAACTGTATTGCCAGACGCTTCGTAAATGTGGTTTTTCCGGATGATGACGGCCCGGCAATCATCACGATTCGCGCTCCTCCCTGACGGAATTTGTCGGTGATGTCATCGGCGATAGCTGCAATGCGGTTGTTGTGCAACGCTTCGGCCACGTTGATGAGCATTGCCGATTGTCCGGCTATGACGGCCTCGTTGAGCTGGCCGACATTGCTGACGCCTATGATTCGGTTGAATGCCAGATAGTCAGTGAATGCCTTATACATCTTATCCTGATTGATCGGAACGGAAGGCACTTTCGGGTCACTGTCGGATGGGCCGAGCAGCAACATTCCTTCTTTATATGGGAGGAGATCGAATACGCCGAGCAAGCCGGTGCGCGGAGCGAGTGCGCCGTAGTAGCTGTCGCAGAGTCCGTCGAGACGGTAGAATGATGTGTAGGGTTCGTGGAGCGTGCGCAGAAGTTTGACTTTGTCTTCAAGCCCTTGTCGAGAGAATATCTCAATGACGTCAGTGGTGCGCCTTTCCAGGCGTTCAAAAGGCAGATCGCGCTTGACCAGCTCCAGCATGTGGTCTTTCAGCTTTAGCGTCAGGGCGGCATCGGGGTGGATATCCGCGCCGATTATGCGGCAGTAGTAGCCGCGCGAGAGGGAGTGTTCGATGCGCAGTGTTGCGTTGGGAATGCAACTGTTCACGGCATGATAGAGCATCATACACAGAGATCTGATATATGTGCGCCGTCCGGTGTCAGAGGTTATAGGCATAAATTCCACCGTTTTCGGGGTATATATGCGGTATCCGAGATCTTCGGATCTGTTATTGACACGCGCATTTATCGGTTCGAAATCAAGTTCCGACCTTATCTTGCTGAATATTTCGCTAAGGGACTCCCCTCCTTCGATGTCCATGTAGCACCGGGTGTTCTGGCAGTAGATGGAGATGTTTTTTTTGATCATGAATTCTGTTTTTTGATTCGGCGGGCTTCGGCGTAGGCGTTATGGCCTGCGTAATAATGATGGCGGCTGATGGCCAGCCCAACAGAGCCATCGAGGAAACCGCGTTTTTTAATATATGTGATCAGGAATGCTTTTATTCCTTTCATTGCGGGCGTCAGCGGACCGATGGCGTTTTTGGCCGTTGCTAGAACTCCGGCTTTTATTGTTGCCTGATGAACCAGTGTGTCGCGATATTCATCGGCGGCATCGCATAGGTTGTGGAGAAGTTCTCCCCGAAGAATCTCCGGCTTTACGGAATCGCGGAAAATCACGCGTTCCTGCACATCGCGCAGATTCCAGTTGGCATATCGTTTGTCGAAAAGCCGGATTTGGATATCAGGCGACCATCCGCAATGATGAACGGCGAATCCGCAGTAGAAGTTAAGGCGCGAGAAGGCATAGACGCGATGTTCGGGATTGCCTGTCTTCAACTTGATCAGACATTGGCGCAACTCCGGCGACAGCACTTCGTCGGCATCGATTGCCAGGACATAGCTGTGGCGTGTCAGGGAAGTGGCGTATTGACGCTGAGCGCCGAATCCGTCAAGCATCCTTTGGCAAATGCGGCATCCGTAGCGGGAGGCTATTTCAATAGTGCGGTCGGTTGATCCGGAATCGACAACTATTATTTCATCGGCAATGTCGCGCAGCGATTCAAGGCATGCCTCTATCCGACGCTCTTCGTTGAAGGTCAAAATTGTTGCCGAAATTTTTATCATGGTTTTGGATAGATTAGAATCAATGACAAAGATAGTTACTTTGACGTCAAGACGCAAATATTTATTTTAGTGTCATGTAGTGTTGCTTCATCTCTTTGGGCAGCCGTTCGATTGCGTAGCGTAGGGCTGTGCGCGGCATCCTGACGGCATGGCGGTCAAGGAATCCGATCAGCACATCCCGGTCTTTTTTCCCGATTTCGCGGAGCATCCATCCGGTAGCCTTATGGATGAGCGGATGGATGTGAGTCAGGAACCGTTCGGAAAGCCGGATTGTGTCATCGAATTTTCCGGCGCGGATCAGCGTCATTGTGCTGACAATGGCTATGCGTTGCTGCCATAGGTCAGGGGAGAGGCTGAGGCGGTCGAGCAGATCGGGGTCGGGGTGGGTGAGAAGCCACTCCCCTAGAATTTTCGGTGCTGACAGATCGACGAGATCCCAGTTGTTGGCTTGGGATGAATATTTGAGATATGTGTTGACGATTTTTTCGCGGAGCGGTTCGTTCTTTCTGTTGCGCTTGAATTTCTCAACAAGGATGAGAAATCCGCAGAGCCTTACTTCATGGACCGGATGGAGGAGCAGCGAGGCAACGGTTGTTTCCGATGCATCGGAATGGCATTGTGCAACGGCACGAATCTGCGGAACTGTTATTCCCCAGAAAATATCGCCTTCGCCATATTCGCCTTTTCCTGTTTTAAAAAATCGGCGAAGTATGATTGCTTTTTCTTCAGACGCTATGCTTCTCAGCTTTTCGGATATTTCTTTTTCCATTGTTTGACAAAGATAAGCGATTGCCCCAAATTTTTCAAATTGATTTTCGGTCGTGAGAATTAAAAATTCCGTCAGAATGTACGGAATGATTTGTTTTGACGAATTCTCGCGGGGCAAAATTTGCAATAATCGCTTGGCGCATAGCTTGAAAACGCATTGTTTTCGTTTTTGCTTTTTTCGCCGAAAAATCATGGGCAGACCGTTTTGCGTGATATTCTGAAAAAATTATTACTTTTGCGAGTAATATCTTAGCATGTAAGATGGGAAATGAGATACAATGGCTGGTCGATGGGGTTGAGATGCCTTCTGTCGATTTTTCATGTGTTGCTTCATGGATTGACCGTGTTGCGAAATTGCACAACCGTATAGTCGGACCTCTGACGTATATCTTCTGCAATGACGAAAAGATTCTTGAAGTTAACAGGCAGTATCTGAATCACGATTATTTTACGGATATTATAACGTTTGACAATACCCACGGCCGGCGTATCAGCGGAGATATGTTTATTTCACTCGATACGGTTGCCTCTAACGCAGAGATGGTCGGCGCTGATTACTCTACTGAGTTACACCGTGTTATAATACATGGAGTCCTTCATCTGTGTGGAATCAACGACAAGGGCCCGGGTGAACGTGAAATAATGGAACGCAATGAGAATCAAGCTCTTGCCATATTGAATGATATATCAGAAGATGCGATTTGATTATGATGTTATAGTTGTCGGCGCCGGTCATGCCGGTTGTGAGGCTGCTTCGGCGGCTGCACGGTTGGGATCGCGCACTTTGCTGATCACGATCGACATGAACAAGATTGCGCAGATGAGCTGCAATCCGGCTGTCGGCGGAATAGCAAAAGGACAGATTGTCCGCGAAATAGATGCCCTTGGCGGGCAGATGGGTATTATTACTGATCGCACGGCTATACAATTTCGCATGCTCAATCGCTCTAAAGGTCCGGCAATGTGGAGCCCGCGTGCGCAGAGCGACCGTATGCGCTTTTCCGCTATGTGGCGTCATACGCTTGAAAACACCGGGAATCTCTCGATGTGGCAGGATTCTGTGACCGGGATTGATGTTGAGGCCGGACATGTGTGTGGCGTAAGAACCGCATTGGGAGTCCGCTTTACCGCCAAGTCCGTAGTCCTTACGGCCGGAACGTTCCTTAATGGGCTGATGCACGTTGGAGAGGTGAAGACACCGGGAGGGCGCGTTTCCGAACCGGCTTCTTACGGATTGACTGAACAGTTGCGCGGTCTTGGTTTTGAAACAGACCGTATGAAAACAGGCACGCCTGTCAGGATTGATGGCCGCAGTGTCAAATGGGAACTTACAATTCCGCAGGATGGAGAGGATGACTTTCATAAGTTTTCCTATCTTCCGTCTGTTGGCCGCGAGCTGCGGCAGCGGCAGTGCCATATATTGTATACGAATGTAGCGACGCATGAGACATTGCGTGCCGGACTGCCGCGATCGCCTCTTTACAATGGGCAGATCCAAAGCATCGGGCCGCGTTACTGCCCCAGCATTGAGACAAAAATTGTAACGTTTGCAGACAAGACCGAACATCAGCTTTTCCTCGAACCGGAGGGTGAGGACACGCAGGAGTATTATCTGAACGGTTTTTCATCATCGTTGCCACTGGATGTTCAGGTCAATGCTTTGGAAACTATTCCTGCATTGAAAGATGTTGCCATATATCGTCCGGGCTATGCCATAGAGTATGATTTTTTTGACCCCACGCAGTTGCGTCATTCTCTGGAAACGAAACTTGTCAGCGGACTCTTTTTTGCCGGACAGGTCAATGGCACTACCGGCTATGAGGAGGCGGCGGGGCAGGGACTCATTGCCGGAATAAATGCTCATAGAAGCCACCGCGGATTAGACCCCTTTGTGCTTTCGCGTGATCAGGCATATATCGGGGTGTTGATTGACGACTTGGTCACAAAGGGCGTTGATGAACCTTACCGGATGTTTACATCGCGTGCCGAATATCGGATTCTTCTCCGGCAGGATGATGCCGATATGCGTCTGACCCCACTTGGCTATTCGATCGGTCTGGCTTCGGAAGAGCGATTTGCCTTGATGGAAAGCAAGCGTCGGCAAAGAGACGGACTAATTGATTTTGTCAAGTCATTCTCGGTTCGCCCCGATGCGGTAAATTCATGGTTTGAATCCGAAGGCATTTCCCCGCTCCGTCAGTCGGCAAAGCTCTATGATCTCATATTGCGTCCACAGCTTTCCATAGCGTCTCTTGCCCTACGGATAGATGCTTTGAACAGTTATATAGAAAACAATATTGAGCCGGATCGACGCGAGGAGATTGTTGAGGCAGCTGAGATACTGATAAAATATAATGGCTATATTGAAAGAGAACGTCTGATTGCCGATAAGATTTCCCGACTTGAAGATGTCAGGTTGGGCGACAAAATAGATTACGATTCGGTGAAATCGATCTCTACCGAAGCCCGCCAGAAGCTAAAGAAAATCAATCCGGAGACAATAGCGCAGGCATCTCGCATCCCGGGCATTTCCCCGAGCGACATAAACATATTGCTTTTGCTGCTTGGACGTTAGCGCGCAATTGTTTCACGTGGAACACAGATTAAATAGAAAATATCAAAAACTTAACAAATAATGAACAGCATGGAGTATATTAAATCAAAAGTTCGTGATGTGTTGGATTTCCCTCAGAAGGGAGTCGTGTTTAAGGACCTTACCACCGTGTTTAAAGATCCGCGCGCATTGCATATAATAGGATGGGATCTGTCGCAGCTATATCGCGATAAAGGCGTGACCAAAGTTGTCGGGATTGAATCGCGTGGTTTTATCGGAGGCTCCATTCTCGCTTTCGAACTTGGTGCGGGATTCGTTCCGGCGCGCAAACCGGGCAAATTGCCGGCCGATACGGTCAGCTGCTCTTATGACAAGGAATACGGCAAAGACACCATCGAGATTCATCGCGATGCAATCACACCGGATGACATAGTGGTTATCCACGATGATGTATTGGCCACCGGTGGAACGATGGGCGCGGTTTATGAGCTTGTGAAAAGCATGAATCCAAAGAAGATCTATGTCAATTTCATTATCGAGCTTGGCGCGCTGAATGGCCGTGCGAATATTCCGGCGGAAGCCGAAGTGACATCGCTGATCACGTACTGATCGAATGACGGCGGTCTGAAACCAAAGCGGCTTCGGATTGTTGGATAAAGCGGGAGGCGTTTGGCGTCATCCGCTTATTTTTGAAACATCACTCTTTAAAGGACTCGACAAACATTGGCCAAGCACAGAAAATCGCCCGAACTGGAAGAGAAAATCTCAATACTTCCATCCACCCCCGGTGTCTATATGTATTTTGATGCCGGAGGGGACGTGATCTATGTCGGCAAGGCAAAGAATCTGAAGCGGAGAGTATCTTCCTATTTTAACCGCACCCATGATTCTGTTCGCACGAATCTGCTTGTGCGTGCCATTGCGGATATGAAATATATTGTGGTGCCGACAGAACAGGATGCCTTGAATCTGGAGAATTCCATGATCAAGGAGTATCAGCCGCGCTACAATGTATTGCTTAAAGATGACAAGTCGTATCCGTGGATTGTGGTGACAAAGGAACATTATCCTCGTGTCTTTATGACGCGAACACATATAAAGGACGGATCGAAATATTATGGACCATATACCGACACGGCATCGGCGCGTACCGTTCTTCAACTTATCCGTGAAATTTATCCGTTGCGGTCGTGCCGCCATGCCATCACGCCGGAATACATAGCAAAAGGGAAAGGGCGGCTTTGTCTCGATTATCATCTGAAGCGTTGTCCCGGTATGTGCGTGGGGCTTGTGTCAGAGGCGGATTATGCCGTGAATATCGAAAGAATCCGGCAGATTCTTCGCGGTGACATGTCGGAGCTTCTGGAAAAGTTGCGTGCCGATATGGAAGCTCTTTCCATGGAGCTCCGCTTTGAGGAGGCGCAGGCCGTTAAGGAGATTTATGATAAAGTCATGCGCTATACGGCTAAGAGCGTCATCGTCAGTCAGACAGTTGATGATGTTGATGTGTTCGGAGTCGATGATGACGGCGGTGCAGATGTGTATGTCAATTATATGCACGTCAGGCGCGGCTCTGTTGTCAGGAGTGTTACATTGGAGTATAAACGCCGCATGGAAGAATCTGTTGCTCAGGTGCTTAGCTATGCATTGGATGAGATCTCAACATCGTTAGGCGTTGATTATAAGGAAGTTATTGTCAGCGAGATTCCTGATGTTGACATGCCCGGCATTGATTTTTTCATTCCACAGCGTGGCGACCGGGCAAAATTGCTTGAAGTTTCGCAGCGCAATGCGCGTCAATATAAAATCGACTCGTTGAAGCATCTGGAGCGACACAATCCCGAACAGCGCACAAACAAATTGTTGGAGCGCATGCAGGCGGATTTCAGGCTGAATGTATTGCCTCGCCATATAGAGTGTTTTGACAACTCAAATATTCAGGGAACTAATCCTGTTGCCTCTTGCGTGGTGTTCAAGGACGGAAAGCCTTCAAAAAAAGACTATCGCCATTTCAATATAAAAACCGTTGTCGGGCCTGACGATTTCGCGTCAATGAAGGAAGTCCTGACACGCCGTTACACTCGTCTGGTTGAGGAAGGGCAGGAATTGCCGCAACTGATTGTTGTCGATGGCGGAAAAGGGCAGTTGAGTGCAGCCGTTGAGGCGCTTGACGCGATGGGATTGCGCGGGGTCATAGCCGTTGCCGGCATAGCAAAGCGTTTGGAGGAAATATATTTCCCCGGCGACAGCATTCCGCTTTATATTGACAAGAATTCGGAAACATTGCGCGTGGTGCAGCATATGCGCGATGAGGCTCACCGTTTTGGAATCACGCACCACCGAAACCGCCGCAGCAAGGGTCAGACTGTTTCGATGCTTGATTCTATAGCCGGAGTCGGGCCTAAGACCCGCACGGCACTGCTGACGCATTTCAAAAGCCTTAAACGTGTTCGAGAGGCTGATATTGACGAGATAGCCGCTGTTATCGGGCCATCGAAGGCTTCAATAATCTATAATGCGCTGCATCCTGACGATGAAAGTCTTTTACCAAAGCAAAAGCACTCCGACATCTCTTAGAATATGCGTGGCTGCAACGATCATCAATGCTCCGGCAATGCCGTAGATTGTCCTTTGCCAGCAGCGGCGGATGCCGAATGTCATTGCCTTAACGTTGGCCGACCGGAAAAACCAGTCCCAGTCAAAGACGGCTGCAAGCAATGAGAATATTCCGCACAGTCCGAATATTGAAGCCATTATGATGGCTGAGGCAATCATTTTATTCCGGTAATTCTATGGTCATTGTCCGGCTTTCGTCGGGATTGACTTTTATGCTGATCTTGACAGTGTCATCAGGCAGAATGTCATCAATCCGCTCCGGCCATTCTATCAGGCACACGGCTCCGGAATCGAAATAGTCCTCTACGCCGATGTCAAAAGCTTCTTCTATCGATTCCAGACGATAAAGGTCGAAGTGATAGATAAGTTCTGCCGTGGTATCCGAACGATATTCATTGATCAGCGAGAATGACGGGCTTCCGGCCAGATCTTCCTCAACGCCCAGCGTCCGGCAAAGCTGCATTATAAATGTTGTTTTTCCCGCTCCCATTTCGCCGTTGAAGGCAAAGACGGTGTAATCGCCCATAAGGGATGCAAACTCGCGTGCAGCGGCCTCCAAAGAGCCTGTGTCGGCAATATTGATCTGATGTTGTGACATTGCTGTGTTATATTTGATTATTTTGCGGTCAGTGTTATGATTGGAATCAGCATTTCTTCCATCGATATGCCTCCGTGCTGGAATGTATCGGTGTAGAACTGCACATAGTAGTTGTAATTGTTCGGATAGGCAAAGAAATCGCGTCCGGTGGCGAATATATATGTTGTAGAGACATTCGGACTGGGCAGTCCGAGTTCTTTCGGCCGGGTTATTTCAAACACATGCTTCGGATTATAGTTGAGATTTCGGCCAAGTTTGTAACGGAGATTGGTATTAGTGTTTTTTTCTCCGATCACTTTTATCGGGCTGTCAACCCGAATAGAGCCGTGGTCGGTGGTCAGGATTATTTTATATCCTTTTTCCGCGATGCGCCTGAACAGTTCAAATGCGGATGAATGTTTGAACCAGGATTCTGTCAGAGAACGGTAGGCAGCGTTGCTTGAGGCCAGTTCGCGGATCATCCGTGATTCGGTGCGGGCGTGCGACAGCATGTCGATGAAATTGAACACAATGACGTTAAGATCGTTTTGTTCCAGCGATGCAAAGTCGCGCAGCAGGCGTTCGCCGGCAGCAGTGTCGTTTATTTTGTTATAAGAGAATTTGCACTGTCGGCGGAATCGTTCGAATTGGGTGCGGATCAAAGGCGATTCGTTAAGATTTTTCCCTTCTTCGCTGTCCTCATCGACCCACAGATCCGGAAACAATCGTTCTATATCAAGAGGCATCAAACCGGAGAAAATCGCGTTTCGTGCATACTGTGTCGCCGTTGGAAGGATTGAGCAATAAAGTTCATCGTCAGAGTTGAACAGATCTCGCAAGAGCGGACGTATTATTCTCCATTGATCAAATCGGAAGTTGTCAATAAGTATGAAAAAAACTTTTTCTCCTGCATCCAGAGCCGGGAAGACTTTATGTTTGAACACATCGGGGCTCATCAGCGGTCGATCAGAGCCGTCACTTCGTATCCATGACGGATACGCCTTTTTGACAAATTTGGAAAATGCGCTGTTGGCCTCGGCTTTTTGCAATGAAACCATCTCTTCCATTCCATTGTCGGCAGAAGCGAGTTCCAGTTCCCAATGCGTCAGGGTGCGATAGGTCTCCATCCAGTCATCAAGCGAGTATGAATCGTTGATGAGCGAAGTTATCTTTGTGAAATCCTGCCTGTATTCATTCGATGATTTTTCGGAGACAAGCTGTGCGGAATGGAGATTCTTTTTGATCGACAGAAGAATCTGGTTGGGATTGACAGGCTTTATAAGATAGTCGGCAATCTTGCTCCCTACCGCCTGATCCATGATGTTCTCTTCCTCGCTTTTGGTGATCATTATCACCGGAACATTCGGGTCGATAAGCTTTATGCGGCTCAGGGTTTCCAGACCGGTCAGGCCGGGCATGTTTTCATCAAGGATGATGAGGTTGAAGCTCTGTTTCTGTACCAGATCAAGAGCATCAGCGCCGTTGTTTACGGTTACAACGGTGTATCCCTTGTTTTTAAGAAACAAAATGTGAGGCTTTAGAAGATCAATCTCGTCATCGGCCCAAAGTATTGTCAGTTGGCTCATATTCGGTCTGATGTTTTTGATGTATTATTCCACTCGTGGCGCAACAGGCGGTTTCCCTACCGGCAGCGGCGGAATCGGAATGTCATAGATGTCTTCGTCCGTCTTTTCGTCCGGTTCTTCATCCGTTTTCTTGATGTCAGGCTTATCCGCAGGTGCGGTTGGTTGCGTTTGCGGCTTGTCCGAAACGTTCTCCGGCTTGTTTGGCGTTTCCGGTTTGTCCGTGGCGTTCTGCTTCGGTTCCGGCGTATCTTGCTGCGATGCGGGCTTTTGTTTTTCGGGGTCAGTGCCGTACATCTCTTTTGCCGAAGGATATTCTTCGGCAGGAAGCACGGCGGTGTGGATTTGGTCAAGACGTTTGTCGCCTGCGGCTTCAAAATATTCTTCGAGTGTGCGGTGTTCGTTGAGCAGGATGTCAAAATTGTGTGTGCTGATGGTTAGCGGGACCACACTTTGCGGCAACCGGAACAAACCGCCTTTTTCAAGGCCGCTTCTGTATTGTTGCACTTCTGCGCGTGTGTTGAATCCGGAAACCACCAGAATGCCGAGCGTGCCGAACTGCATCTGTTGAATATCGAAATCCCTGACATTATAAGTGGCGAAATTGTGGCGTGCGATGTTGAAGAGCAGCTGATTGGCATTGACCAGATCTGTCCGGTAGATCAACAGGAAATCCTGTGGGCCATCGGATTCAAAATCAAATTCGGCCGGAGTGTCAAGGGTGGCTGTTGCGGTTGAGTCGCTGCCAAGACGCGTGCTCCAGACCACACCGCGAACGTTTGAGCCTCCGGCGTTGAGCGCTTTACCCTCTTTAAGCTGGTTGAGATAATCGGAAGCAAGCGGTGAAACATCGGTTTCGGGATACTGATGTATGAGTTCCGACAGCAGTTGTGAGAATTTTTCAGAATTGTTTTCCGTCACATAGCTCAGAGCTTCGAGGAACATGAATTTTGGCATTATGCGGCTCATCGGATAGTCGGCGCGCATCTCTTTGTAGATTTCATGTACTCGCCGGTTGTCATTAGCCATGTATGCTGCGTAGGCCTCATCGTATAGCCCCTGTTCAACTTGGGGCATGCGCAACAGTTTATCCATGTAGTGCGGGTCGGCCAGCGCCTTGCCCTGTCTGGTGTCGGGGAAGTCGCTTAATATCAGACTGCGGAATCGGTCGGCTTGCTGAGCGTTGCCCTGCCGGGAATACATGAGATACATGTTATAGTACGTGTCAAGGCGGTAGATGTTGTCCGGATAGCGTGTCAGCAATTGGTTGAACTCATGTTCCGCTCCGCTGACGTCATCGAGTTTGTCTTTGAGAATGACGCCCATGTTATAGAATCCTTCCTGTATGATGTCATTGGCTGTGGCCTTTTCGAGATCGGTTGAAGGAATCTGCCGCAGATAATATTCGGGATAGTGTGGGTCGGCTGCTTTTTCTTCCGCTTCGCGCGATGCTGAAGATTCTTCATCGGTCTGTTCCGGACTCTGTTCTGTTTCTTCATCGCTGCTCTCTTCATTTTCGGTGTCCTCATCGGTAAATGAATATGACGCTTTGTTTCGCCGTCGCCAGTCATCTTCAAGCCGCCGGCTTCCCCAGCGTTTCTGGAATTCCGTGCGGCCGGCGTTGCGCGTTGCCTCATTGTAGAAGTACCATGATTTGTCTGTGTTGAGGGCGAATGTGGTCGGTGCGGATGTGGCTCCTTGTTGCAATCCTGTGCCGTTGGCGGCCTGTTGAGCCAGATATTCCTCCCGGGCAAGATTTTCAGCCTCCTCTTTCTCTCGTTTTTTCAGGTCTTCGATTATTTTGTCAACGACCTTTCTCTGATCTTCGGGCGACATCTCCGACAAACGCAGCAGAGAGTCCTGCAGGGTCACGTTCTGGGAATAGACCGCCAATTCGTCAAGCACATCACTCCGGCGTTTGAGCAGCTGATAGTCGGGATGTGTTTCCGGAATGGTCGGAACTGCTTCGGAATAGCATGGCTGCGCTTTGTCATAGTCATGCATTGAATAGTATAGGCCGCCGAGCTTTAACTGCACCAATGCTTTGTCAATGCCGTTGCGTGTCGATGATTTGATGGCTTTTTCGTAGTTGGCGATGGCCTGTGTCGTATCGGCGCGTGACAGATACAGATTGCCTATCGCATAATATATCTGGTCGAGATATTCGCGGTTGCTGTTGTAGCGGGCCAAACGTTGAAGCGCTTTGACTTCCGAGCGAATGTCCGTTCCCTGAAATACTTCGCTCTGCTTGATGCGGGCGTTGAATTTGGTGTGGTAGGTGGCTCCGGACATTCCTCCGACCGATTTGAAAGCCTTGTAAGCCTGTTCTTTCTGTCCTGTATTGGTGTAGAGTTGCCCGAGAAGGAATGTCAGACGCGTCTTCTGTGCGCCTTTTGCATATTTAATAGCTTTTTCAAGCATCGGAATTGCCTTGGTGTAGTCATGAGAGCGCACATACAGATCGGCATAGCTGAAATAGTAAAGGTGTTCCAGCGTTGAATTGTCGGCAATATCTTTCTCTTTTATTTTCACGAGAATGCTTTCCGCCTCAAAAAGCCAGTCGATTGCGCAATAGCAGCGTGCCTGCCAAAGTTTTGCTTCGGTCACGGTGGCCGGAAGCCACCAGAAATGTTTCGAGACGTAGTAAAATGTCGATGCCGCGCCGAGGAAATCGCCGTTCATATATTGGCTGCGGCCCATCATCATCCAGGCATTGTGAAGAAATGGGTTGTATTCTTCACGTTTCATCCATTTTTTATATTCCGGATCGGATCTTTTGCCCGCCTTGGGTGCGGGACGTTTTTTTATCGATCTCAGCTGGATGGCTTTCTGAGCCTTTTCAATTGATCTTTTGAAATCGCCTGACGGTTGCGGGGCTTTTTCGTCATTTTTTGCCTCTGCCGGGTGCATGAAGAGAGTCCGGCTATAGTCATCGGCATATTTCGATTCCATCTCCTTAAGCGTCTCCCGATAGTGTTCATCGCCGTTGAAGTAGATGTTGTAGCGTGTGATAAAGGCGGTATATTGTCGGGATGCCGCCGTGTTTTTCTTAAGGCTGCAGCCCGACAGCGAGCCGAGGATTGCCATAAGAAGCATTGCGGAGCATGAAACGGATGCTCTTTTGCTGCGGAGAGCTTTTATTATGCGTGCCAATATGTATGCCCCCACCATTATCATAACGATCAGAGCCGAACATGGCACATCAATGACTGCGCTCAGCAGCAGACCGGCCATGCAGCAGACCAGTGAAACGGCAATGGAACAGTACATCATTGATGTGAATCGCCGGAAGAATATTTCAGAGATGATTTGAGGCATTGCGAGCATCGACATAAGCAGCATTACGCCGACCAGCCGGATTGTCAGGACAATGCAGACGGCAACAAGCACAGTCATCGACAATGTTATGAACCGGACCGGCATGTGCATGACAGATGCGAAATCGCGATCGAACGCGCATGCTATGACCTCTTTGCGGAACACGGCCATAAATCCGGCAAGAACTATTGTGAATATTCCGAATGCCCATAGATCGGCTGACGCTATTGTCAATACGTTTCCAAAAAGGAACGTATTGAGTTCCGGCACATAGCCCGGAGTCAGAAACACGAAAAAGACGCCCATCGCCATTCCCATCGCCCATACGACAGCAATGGCAGAATCTTCTCTCATTCTTGCCGAGCGGGCCATCCATTCAACTCCCAGTGATGCGCCGACGGCAAAAACAGCCGCCGTAAGCACCGGACTGATGCCGAGAAAATATCCCATTCCCAATCCTCCGAAGCATGCATGGGTGATGCCGCCGCTTATCGACACCAGACGCCGGGTCACGATGTATGTCCCGATGATGGCCGCAGCTACGCTGATAAGAAGCACCCCTGCAACGGCTTTCTGAAAAAACGGATATTGAAATATTTCCCACATGGTTTTGTCCGGAATGTTGGTGATTATGTGGCTGATGCTTCTTTTCGCGCTTCTGCCACGATCATAAGCAGTTCATCGCGCACCGGGGTAGGCAGCGTTATGCCGCGAAGCTGTATGCTTCTGCCCCAGCCGGCAATGTCGTGTGGGAGAAGAGTCAGAAGCACATTTCGGAACTCTTCAATCTCATCCTCTGTATAATCATCGGCATTTCTGCCTTTGAAGCGGTCGAGTTCTTCATCATCGTAATACTCGATTTCGCTGCTGACGGATGCCAGCAAAGAGTCTTTCTCGCAAGTGATGTGCATGCCGCAACACTCTTTTCCTTCCTCCGTGGTTTGCTCTGTTTCTGACGGCTGATTGTCCGGCGCAAACCGGTTGCGGGCGTCCAGACGATGAAATGTGTATAACACCGCTCCGACGGCGACAAGAGCTATGAGTATGTAGAGGGCTACGATCATTCTTCTGCTTGTTCTGTAATAGTATCGGCATCAGCAAGTTCAAAACCGGCTTTCTGCAAGTCGTTCCAGAATCTGGGATAGGATTTGGCCGTGACTTCGATGTTGCGTACGGTTATCCCCGGAATATATGTGGCGACAGGCGCAAGAGCCATTGCCATACGGTGGTCGCCATAGGTCTCAAACACCGGCATCTCCATTATCGGGCGTCTTCTGCCATCCCATTCAATAGTGTTGTCTCCGGATATTTCGGTCATTACGCCGATTTTTCTCAGTTCGGCAGCTATTGCTTCCAATCGGTCGGTCTCTTTTATTTTCAGGGTCTCAAGACCTGTGAGCTTGAACGGCACGCCGATCATGGCGCATGTGACAGCCACCGCAGGGGCAAGGTCGGGTGTCGGCGACAGATCGACTGTCAGACGCGGCGAAACGTCAGGCGACCCGACCAATTCTATACACTCCGGGCTGTCAGATTGTTCAGTTGCCGCACCAAGCAGCCCGAACAGATCCATTGCACGCCGGTCGGGTTGCTTGGATTCGGCGTTAAGGTTTGAAAGAGTCAGAAAGCCTCCTGTCAGAGCTTCAATCTCATACCAGAATGCCGCTGCGCTCCAATCGCCCTCGGCCGGGAGTGTAGTGGAGATGTATTCTCCATGCGAAACGGTGATGGTAGATCCCGCGCGTTCACATTCGATGCCTGCACGCTGCATCAGGTCGAGGGTCAGATCAATATAGGGCAGAGAAACGGCGTCGCCATTCATGGTCAGGCTGATTCCCCGCTGCATTGTCGGCGCAACCATCAGGATTGCTGAGATAAACTGTGAGCTTACGGATGCTCCGATTTCAATGTCGCCGCCGATAAGAGACCGGCCGGTTATCTTCAGCGGAGGGTATCCGTCAACTCCCGAATAGTCAATCTCTGCTCCGCATGCACGCAGAGCATCTACGAGCGGGCCGATAGGGCGTTGGCGCATACGGTCGTTCCCATCAAGAGTCACTTGCCGGCCTGGTTGCGAGGCGAAGTATGCAGTCAGAAACCTCATGGCGGTTCCGGCATCATTGACGTTGACCTCTGTTGAGGAGGTATCGGCAAGCGCTTTGAGCAAGATGTCGGTGTCAGTACATTCGGCCAGTTTGTCCATAGGAGCCGGCTCTGCCATTAATGCATTGATTATCAAGCTGCGGTTGCTTATGCTTTTTGAATATGGCATAGCAACCTCAGCCTCCAATATTCCATCAGGAGGAAAAATCTTGTAATTCATAGAGCAAAGATAATAATTCTTACTATATAACACAAAAAAGCCTCTCCTGATCGGGAAAGGCTTTTTGCGCTTCAGGATGGGCTTGAACCAACGACCCCCTGATTAACAGTCAGGTGCTCTAACCAACTGAGCTACTGAAGCAAAATATGGAAGAAATGCGCTTCAAGATGGACTCGAACCAACGACCCTCTGATTAACAGTCAGATGCTCTAACCGACTGAGCTATTGAAGCTTGATGCTGTTGCTGAGATTGTCAGCAGACCCCCTCCGGGGATTTTAGCGATGCAAAATTACGCGCTTTGGATGAATTATGCAAACAATCCGTTGAAAAAAACTTGGTGAAAAACAAAATTTGTGGATTTTTTACCGGAAACACAATTTGTTTGTTGTATTTATTGATTACCTTTGAACTTTCAAATTTGAGTTACAACACTGACACTCTACATCTGATGAATAAACTATTTGTTTCCGGACTCGTGCTGCTTTTCTCTGCGATGTCCGTATCTGCCGACACCCAGTCGCCAAAACAGGATGTATCATCCAATATCCGAATTTTTTCGTCTGTCATCAAACAGTTGCAGACCAACTATGTCGATTCAATCGACATGAATGATATTGTCAAGTTCGGGATAGAGGCTATGCTGAACAGGCTTGATCCATATACGGAATATTTCGATGAGAAAGAGCAGAAGGAATTCATGGATCGCAATGAAGGCGAGTATGCCGGCATCGGCAGTTATATCATGCAGCGCGATGGCTATGTGTGGGTCAGCGGTCCGCGGGAAGGCTCGCCTGCCGACCGTGCCGGACTGCGTCAGGGCGACAAATTTCTTGAAATAGACGGTGTAGATGTCAAAGGCAAGACCACGGCAGAAGTGAGCAATCTTCTCCGAGGAGTCATCGATACGCCGGTTAAGGTGAAAATACTGCGGCCGTGGGTCGCAGACTCGATTCTGACACTGACCGTTGTGCGCGAAAAGATTCTGATGCCGTCAATCGGCTATTATGGAGATGTTGCAGACGGCATCGGCTACATACAGTTGTCGGATTTTCTGGAGAAATCCTCATCGGGTTTTAAAGACGCTTTGAACGACCTTGTCAAGAACCGGCAGATCAAAGGTCTGATTGTCGATCTCCGGGGAAACGGAGGCGGATATCTTCAGAGCGCGGTGGATATTCTGGGCAATTTCCTGCCGAAAGGCACGGAGGTTCTGCGCACTCGCGGCAAATCAGTGCTGGAAGAGAAAATATACAAGACTACGACTAAGCCTGTGGCGCCCGACCTCCCTCTGGTCGTTTTGATTGACGATGGGTCGGCATCGTCATCGGAAATATTTGCCGGAGCAATTCAGGATCTCGATCGGGGTGTGATTGTCGGAACAAGATCTTTCGGCAAAGGACTTGTGCAGTCGCCGTTTGCTCTTCCGGGCAGCGGTATGCTTAAAGTCACCACAGCCAAATATTATATTCCCAGCGGGCGTCTTATTCAAGCGATAGACTATAGTAAGCGTGCTGTCGATGGCAGCGCAAAGCGTATTGCCGACAGTCTGACAAACGAATTCCGGACTGCGGCCGGCCGCATTGTCCGCGACGGAGGCGGAATAACGCCGGACGTGACTGTTGAATATCCTGAGCCAAGCCGCATAACATACAATGTGGTTACTGACAACTGGGCTTTTGATTTTGCCAATAAATATTTCAATGAACATCCCAAGCGGCCTGAGTTTGATGATATCGTGATGACAGACAGCCTTTATTCTGAATTCAAACGCTTTATCGATCCGAAGAAATTCAATTATGACAAGGTGTGTGAGCAGGCTTTGAAGTCGCTCCGCGAGATTGCAAAGGTTGAAGGATACATGTCGGAAGATGTTGACAGTCAGATTACGGTGCTGGAGGGGCTGATGAAGCACTCTCTGGATAAGGATCTCGATATGCATCGTTCGACAATCGCTCCCTATCTGGTCGATGAGATTGTTGAGAGATATTATTATGACCGGGGTGGAATACGCAGTGCGCTCCGTCATGATGCGGGTTTGAAGAAAGCTTTGGCAACGATTTCCGATGAAAAGCTTTACAAATCGCTCCTTCTTCCTCCTGCCGCTTCTCAATCAGGCAAAAAAGCTGAAAAGACTAAATCAAAATCAAAGAAATGAATATAAGCGCACTGGCTGCCGACTTTGCTGCCGACGCGCGCATGAAGGCACTGCTCAAAGTTCTTTCAAACAAAAAGATTGCTGCCGTTGACGCCTGTAACCTTGCGGGCTCATCGGCAGCGGTGGTGATTTCATCGCTCCCGGAATCTGTCAGCGGCGGTGTCCCGATTGTGGTTGTCGGAGATTCAGCGGATGATGCCGGCTATCTCTACCATGATATTTCCAGACTTGCGGGGGAGCAGGCCGTAGCGATGTTGCCATCCGCATATAAGCGTGATATAAAATACGGGCAGATTGACCCGCCGTCACAAATCCTACGAACGGAAGCTCTCAGCCGCTGGCATTCCGACAAATCTTTGCGGTTTGTAGTGACATATCCGGAGGCGTTGGCAGAGAAGGTGGCTTCTGCGGATTCGATTGATCGTCACACGTTGCGCCTGTCGGTCGATGAGTCTTCGGATCTGACAGAAACGGTTGGCTGGCTTCGCGAAAATGCGTTCAAAGAGGTGGACTATGTCTATGAACCCGGTCAGTTTGCTCTGCGCGGATCAATCCTCGATATATTCGGTTACAGTCATGAGTTGCCATACCGTATTGATTTTTTCGGCGATGACATAGATTCAATCCGCACATTCAGTATCGAGACGCAGCTGTCTGTTGAGCGGGTGCCGTCTGTTGCTATCACGTCAGATGTGCCGTCCCATTCCGGCGGAATGTCTCTGCTGGAGTTTATCAGTCCGGATACACTTATCGCACTGCGGGATGCCGACTATACTCTTCAGCGAATCACGGCGGTGGCTTCGGAGACGTTCTCTGACAGCGCACTGATAGCAGATGAGGGCGACCGCAATTCGATGACAAAGGTGGTTGATGCGGAGATTTTTTCAACCCGGATGGGTGAATTCCGCCAACTGCATTTCACAGCCGCTGCTCCCCCGGCAAAACCGAAGCCGGGTTGTGCGGCAATTGGGTTCAACTGTTCGCCGCAGGCTCTTTACCATAAAAATTTTGACCTGATTTCGGACTCCTTTTCCGGTTTCCTCAGAGATGGATATAAAATATATATCCTCAGTGACAGTCCAAAGCAGATAGAGCGGCTACACGCTATATTCAGCGACCGTGGAGACAATATCGAGTTTACGGCGGTCGATGTCACACTTCATGAGGGCTTTGTTGATCATGAGACCAAGCTATGCGTGTTCACCGACCATCAGATTTTTGACCGTTTTCATAAATATAATCTGAAAAGCGACCGTGCGCGCTCCGGAAAGCTTGCGTTGTCGCTCAAAGAGCTTGCTGCAATCGAACCGGGCGACTATATAGTGCATGTGGATCATGGCGTCGGGCGTTTTGCCGGACTTTACCGTACGAATGTCTCCGGGCGCACACAGGAGATGATTAAGCTGACCTATGCCAACAACGACACAATTTTCGTGTCGATCCACTCTCTTCACAAGCTTGCCAAATATCGCGGGAAAGAGGGCGTAGCACCCAAAATCAACAAGCTTGGCACAGGGGCATGGAACAGGATGAAGGAACGGACAAAATCGAAACTGAAAGATATTGCACGCGATTTGATCAAGCTCTATGCAGAGCGTCGGTCGCAGAAAGGTTTCGGATTCTCGCCGGATTCCTATATGCAGCATGAACTGGAGGCCTCATTTGTCTATGAGGACACTCCTGACCAGCTGACGGCAACCAAGGCTGTCAAAGCCGATATGGAGAGTGACCGGCCGATGGATCGCCTGATATGCGGCGACGTCGGTTTCGGAAAGACCGAGATAGCGATCCGAGCCGCGTTTAAGGCCGCGGCTGACAATAAGCAGACCGCTGTTCTTGTCCCGACAACAGTCCTTGCATATCAGCATTACAACACGTTTAGCCGCCGTCTGCGCGATTTCCCGGTGAGGGTCGATTATCTTTCGCGCGCACGATCGCCGAAGCAGGTCAAGGAGATTCTGGCGGATCTGGCCGCCGGAAAGATCGACATACTCATCGGCACGCATAAGCTGATCGGCAAATCTGTCAAATTCAAGGATCTTGGACTGCTTGTGGTCGATGAGGAACAGAAGTTCGGCGTTGCCGTCAAGGAGAAGTTGAAACAGATGAAAACCAATGTTGACACACTGACCATGAGCGCCACGCCGATTCCGCGGACATTGCAATTCTCCCTGATGGGCGCGCGGGATCTCAGTGCCATCACAACTCCTCCGGCCAACCGTTATCCAATCCTGACATCTGTGACATCTTTGACTGATGACATTGTTGAAGAGGCTATCAACTTTGAGATGTCGCGAAACGGACAGGTTTTCATGATAAACAACAGAATTGAGGGCCTGAATGAGCTTGAAGCTATGATCAGGCGTCTTGTCCCCGATGCCCGGGTGGTGGTGGCTCATGGCCAGATGCCTCCTGAGAAACTTGAAAAGGCGATATTGGATTTTGCCAACCATGATTATGACATCTTGCTTGCCACAACAATCATAGAGAGCGGGATCGATATGCCTAATGTCAATACGATTATAATCAACAATGCTCAGAATTTCGGCCTCAGCGAGCTGCATCAGCTTCGCGGACGCGTGGGCCGCAGTTCGCGTAAGGCGTTCTGCTATCTGACCGTGCCTCCTCATGCACCGCTATCCCCGACATCCCGCCGCCGTCTTCAAGCGATTGAAAATTTCAGTGATCTGGGGTCGGGCATCCATATCGCCATGCAGGATCTTGACATCCGTGGCGCCGGTAATCTTCTCGGTGCAGAGCAGAGCGGATTTATAGCCGATCTGGGATATGAGACATATCAGAAGATTCTCAAAGAGGCTGTGATCGAGCTGCGGACGGAAGAATTTTCCGATATTGAAACCGCTGCCGGGAATAATGCCGAAACAGAAGATTTTGTTGCCGACTGCACGATTGAGAGCGATATGGAATTGCTTCTTCCTGCCGATTATGTGCCTCAGGAAAGCGAGAGAATTTCGCTCTATCAAGAGCTTGATTCCATTGAACGTGAGACTGATCTCCAGACGTTCAAGGCTCACCTGACCGACCGGTTCGGCAAGATACCCCATGAAACGGCGGAGCTGCTGCGCATTCCGCGTCTGCGTCGGCTGGCGCGCAAACTCGGCATAGAGAAAGTGGGGTTGAAATTGGGCGTCATGTATGTCTATTTTGTCGATGACTCTAATAAGGCTTACTATCAGAGCCCGATGTTCGGCCGTATATTGCGTTATCTTCAGGACAATCCACGCCGTTGCCGCATAAGAGAGAAGTCAGGGCGAAGGAGTTTTGCGATAGATCATGTCGATACGGTCGAAGAAGCAGTGTCGATTCTTCAGCAGATTCTGTCACTGGAGTCAATATAGGGGTTAAGAGCCGGTTTCGACTGTGAGCGAATTCCGGATATTTTTCCAGTCAAACACTTCTGCCAGTTCATCCGGGCGGCATGGAGCGGGAGCGGGTATGACGCCGATTAATGCGGCAGCCTTACCGATAATCTCTTCAGCCGTGTGACGTTCTCTCAGGGCTTCCATACTGAGGCTGCTGTCGCGTTTTGAAAGTCTTCGGCCATCGGCATTACACACCAGCGGAATGTGGGCAAAATCGGGCGTTGGCAGCTCCAGAAGCCGATAAAGATAGATCTGCTGGGCTGATGACAGCAACAGATCGCTTCCGCGCACTATTTCCGTGACTCCCATTTCTGCATCATCGACCACAACGGCGAGTTGATATGCCCATGCACCATCCTTGCGGCGCAGAATGAAATCGCCGCAGTGTTCTGCCAGATTGACGGATTGCGGGCCATATACGCGGTCGGTGAATGAGATCATTTCGTCAGGCACAAAGAGCCGTGTCGTGGCTTTGACGGAATCATTTTCAACAAGGCCGCATGTGTTTTCTGCCGACCGTGACATGGCGATGGTCAGCCGCTTCGGGCGGCATGTGCCTTGATACACCACTCGGCCATCGCTCTGATGCGGCGCTTGGGTCGCCATTATTTCAGCACGGCTGCAATAGCAAGGGTATGTCAGGCCGGTATCTATCAACCGTTGCAGATAGCGTTCATAGAGCTCTGACCGCAGGCTTTGGAGATACGGACCGCGGTTTCCCATACCGTCCAGTCCTCCTTCGTCCCAATCAAGCCCCAGCCAATGCAAGTCATCTTCGATCATGCGGGCGTATTCCATTCGCGAACGTTGGGGGTCGAGATCTTCAATGCGCAGAATCCAACGGCCTCCGACAGCCCTGACTGACAACCATGAAACCAAAGCGGCCGCAACGTTGCCCAGATGCATTCTGCCGGTCGGGGAGGGCGCAAACCGTCCGATGGCTGAACCTTCACGATCGTTGGCTTGGGTCATATTGGAACATTGTTATGACCGGCGTTGCGGGGATGGCATCGCAGGATTTCCTCGCGAAGCCGCGAACGGTCAATGTGGATATAGATTTCGGTTGTCGCTATGCTCTCATGCCCCAGCATTTGCTGTATTGCCCTGAGATTCGCGCCGCCTTCGAGCAGATGCGTTGCAAAAGAATGGCGCAGAGTGTGCGGAGAGATGGTTTTGCGGATTCCTGCAAGAGAGGCAAGGCGTTTGATGATGTAGAAAATCATCACTCGGGTCAGTCGATGGCCGCGGCGATTGAGAAACAGAATGTGGTCCTCTCCGGGCTTGATGTCGAGTTTTGAGCGTTCTTCAAGATATTTTCGGATTTCCTGAATGGCGACTTCGCTCATCGGCACTATTCTCTCTTTGTTGCCCTTTCCGCGCACAAGAATGAATCCCTCATCGAAAAAAATCTTGGATATTTCCAGATTGACAAGCTCCGATACCCGGATGCCGCATCCATACAGAACTTCGATTATCGCCCGGTTGCGCTGCCCTTCCGCCGAGCTCATGTCAATTGCCTCGATCATGCGGTCGATTTCTTCGATCGACAGCACTTCCGGAAGCTTGCGTCCGTGGCGTGGCGATTCCAGCAATCCGGCGGGATCGGTGTCGATATATCCTTCCATGCGCATAAACCTGAAAAAGTTACGGATTCCGGCGATTATGCGCGCTTGTGAACGTGGAGAGATCCCCAGATCGTAGAGGTCGGCAACGAAATTCTGCAATGTGTCAAGCGTGACCTCCCGCAGTGGCATAGCTGAGGCGCTGAGATAGCCGATGAGCTTTTCCACATCGCGCATATATGCTGCGCGAGTGTTGTCCGACAACCCCAATTCGAGTTGCATGTAGGCAACAAACTGGTTGACCAATGCTTCTATATTGTCAATCCTGCGCATGTTGTCGGTGTTATATCCAGACGTTAAACATCTGATGTGGCAGGCTTTCACGCCCGACGAATATTGCCGTGCCGCTTCCTCTGAACAACATTCCATGTGCGGATGAGGCCCATATCTTGCGGACTATTTCGCGGTTTCGCGATGGATTTATCACAACGACCGTTCCGCCATCGCTGAAGCATCGTTCCAATATTCCGGTATCGCTGCTGCCATCCGTGACAATCAGATCAGCGTTGGCATCGGTTTCAACCGCATGCGGCGCGCCGGCTCTAAGCGAGTCCATGACGGCTTGCTTCGGGACTGTGTAAACGCCGATTTTTTCCGGATGCATAAATAGAGCCAGACGGAACAGCAATTTCAGCTTTCTGCTGCTGACAGAGTTCTTTTTAGCCAGTTCTGTCAGCCGGGGATAGCAATAATATGCATAGTGTTGACCGATGACTTTCCTGACGAATTCATAGGCAAACGGAGAGTGAATGCCGAAGCCGCGCCGTCGGGCAAGTCGGCCCGGAGCTCCCAGAACGCGTCTAATCTTCCACTTTTGCAGCGGACTCGGCAGTCTTTTCTTTGTTGTCATTGTCATCTTTTCGCGTTTTCTTGAAAAGGGCGACACTTCCGGCGGCAATCAGAAGCAGATAGATGGCTATGATTGCGGCGTATGCGGCAGATGTTGTGGTCTTGATCGATTCCGGGTCGAACCGCATTTCTATAGTATGGCTTCCCGCCGGGATGTTCAATGCGCGCAGAATATAGTTTGTTCTGCCCAGCTCAGCCGTCTTGCCGTCAATGGTCGCTTTCCAACCCCAAGGGAAATAGACCTCTGAGAATACGGCAACGCCGCCGTTGGCGGTCTTTACATGGTATGTCAGACGGTTTGGCGCGTAAGATGTCTCAAAAATGGTATCGCCGGCTGTCTTTGGGCGAGACTGTCCGAGAATCTTTTCAAATTTCTTGTCGGCGACAGCTTCGGAGGATAGGTCGAGCGATTCGATTGCAGCCATTTCATCATCAGGTGTGGCGACATACTTGACATTATCCACAAGCCAGGCATTGCCCATCGCTTCCGGATTGACCAGCGGCTGCTGTGACGGATCTTGGATCACATATTTTGCGTTGAGCATGTTGAGAACATTGAGATAGTCGCGCTCTCCGCTGAAATAATAGTCGAGAATATCCTGATAGCGCGTCAGTTTTGCCGCGTGGTAGCCGCCAATGGCTTTGTGGTAGTATGACGGATCGGCGCTTGCAAACCGCTGTACGTCCATGACGCGGTAGTTCATCGCAGTGTCGGCCAGAATAGCTTCATCGGCGGGGCTTAATGCAAAGACCTCATCTGTTGACAGAGGCGCGGGCATGAAGCAATCGGTGTTGAGGTAGCGTTTGTTGATGCTGAAAAGGTCGATCACAATGATTAGCGCAACGCCCAATGCCGCAACTCCGGTCGATACTATCTTGCGGAAATAGAGCATCAGCACGCCAAGACCCAAGGCCACGATTATGAATGAACGGATGGCATCGCTGCGGATCATGCCGTGGCGAAGCTGTTCGATGGCCTGATACAGATCCGGCATCCGGTTGATTCCGGCCGCTTTCTCGCCTTCTGTTATGACATCTCCGAAAATGCCCGGCATGATTATTCCGGCCAGACAGATGGCAAGGACTGCGCCGAAACACCATAGGATGGTGCGTCCATAGCGTTCCCATGTCTCGCGGGCATCACCGCCGATGAGCTTTTGCAGGCCTAATGCGGCAAGCAGCGGCATGGTGAATTCGGCTATGACCAGAATGCTTTCAGGGGTGCGGAATTTATTGTAGAGAGGCACATAGTCGATCATCAGGTTTGTAAGCCACATGCAATTGCGACCGAGGGCAAGCAGAATGGAAAACAGGGTCAGGCCGATGAGCACCCATTTCAGCGGTCCGCGCACAACCACGCACCCGATCAGAAACAGAGCCGCGATAAGCGCCCCGACATAGACAGGGCCGTTTGTCGGCTCCGGTTCTCCGAAATATTGCGGAATCTGCTGGAGATAATAAGCCGTTTCGGGCGAGATATCGCCGCTGTAGGCCATTTCCCGGACTTTTTCCAGTTCGCCCAGCGACAGGAATTTGTTCGTTCCCTTCATCGGCAGGATCGTTGCTCCGCCTTTCACGTTAGGGATCAGCAGTGTAAATGTTTCTGATGCGCCATAACTGTATTGGGTCAGATAGTCGCGGTTCAGTCCGCCGGTCGATGTGTTTGCGTTCTGGTTGTTGCCGTCGGCGGTCTTTTTCAGCTCGGAGTGTCCGCCGCGCATTGTCTCTTTGCTGTATTCATAAGTGTTGTAAAGGCTGGGGAGATTGGCGGTGACTGCCAATGCACCGGCGGCAGCAAGAACGCATGTGGCGATTGTCCAGTGTTTCAACCGCTTTTCGCGGACAGCTCCGATCAGGTAGGCTATCGCCATTCCCAGAATGACAAAGAGGAAATAGTATGTCATCTGGACGTGGTTGGATGCAATTTGCAACATCCCGAACAGTGCGGTCGTTGCAGCTCCCCACAGATAGCGTCCGCGATAGGCCAGCACCACGCCCGCAATTGTCGGCGGAATAAATGCCAGTGTGACAAACTTCCAGATATGGCCTGCTCCGATGAGGATGATAAAGTAGCTTGAAAATCCATAGGCTATCGCGCCGATCAGCGACACATACCATCGAAGCTTCATGGTCATCAGCAGAATGAAGAACCCAAGCATCATCAGGAACAGAATGCTTGCCGGGAACGGAAGGCCAAGGCTCAGCGAAGTCTGAATCCATCCGAACAGGGCGTTGGAGGGATAGCTCGGGGCAATCTGGAATGTCGGCATTCCGCCGAACAGTGAATTGGTCCAGCGTGTGGTCTCTCCGGTCTCTTTCGTGAATTCCTGTGCCTCATGCCCGATGGCAAGACCCTGACGCGTATCGTGCTGCTGAAGCACGTTGCCTTCAATGTCGTCGGGAAAAAAATAGATCAGGGAAATGACGGCCATCAGAGCGATTGACCCTACAATTGCCCATAGACTGCGGCTTTTAAGTATCTGCTTGAATTTTTCCATTTATCATGAAGTTTATCTAAAACAAAGCGTAAAGCTACAAAATATTAGACAAACAGCCATGCGGATTACAGCCTTTTAGATAATTTTATTCTTCACGCCAGGGGTAGCGTTCGTGTGATCGCGAGTCTTCTGACGGATCCACAAAATAGCCTTTCTCCGAGGTGTTGCCATCCACAAGGCCCTCTACCACGCGGCGGTCATTGATTTCTTTGTACAATTCCTCATAGTCGCGCGTGTAGTCTCCCAGTGGCACCACGTTGACATTGAAGATGCAGTCGGCTTCGCCCTCCGGAAGTATGTTGCCGAAAAGGCGCACCACATGATGGACATATCCGATATTTTTCTCTGAATGGAAGCGGAAGCGTATGTTGACGGCATCTCCGGCCGGAACTATATTGTTCAGCTCCTGGTCTATCGATATGCATCCGCATGAGGGCTGTATGTCGGTGATTACCAGTGGCGCACGGCCGATATTCGTTATTTTGAACTGCATTTCAAGCTCCTCTCCCTGTATGACCGGATAGTACGTGCGGATCGAGTCCTCAATCTGGACGGCTGTGGATTCTACCTTTTTCTTGCACCCTGTAGATGGAATCATGATTGCCGACAGGATAATCAGTATTGACACAGGAAGTAATGATCGTGGCATGTGGCTCAGAAGTTATTGGTTGTTTATCATTATCTCATCGATGGCTGTTTTAGGATATTCCGGATTGGCGGATATGCGCAGTATGAGATTCTGTCCGGCGGCAGATCCCGGAATCCGTATGCTTGTGACCGATCGGTCTGATTCATTCGATCCGTTCGGCTGACCCACATTGCCGGAGGCCAATGTGTTTCCGCCTTTGACAAGCGCGATGGCTGCCGGCGCGCCGATGTTCCACCGCGGAGCATGAAGGGCCGACACGGTCAGCAGTGCGCCCGGCTTGACGAAGCGTCCCGGTATTTCGATTTCGAATGTCCGGTTCATGGTGAGCAACCAGTTTGTATGGTAGTCAGTGGCGAAGCCCACGAGTCCGTCCGTGAGAATCGATGTATTGCCGAAATCATTGTTGTTTGACGTTGCGGCGCGCAGCTTGTTGCCTTTCATTATATTGCTCCGGGCCGGCGATGCTATGCCGTTGAGGTCTTTCCATTGTGCCAGATACAGGTCCAGATCCCCTGCGGCTTCGCGGTAATTCTTCATGTCCTTATACACCGTGTGGTCTGACAGCGTGATTATCGGATCTTCGGATAGCGTGCGGTCATACATCTTCGCGGAGCTTCGCAGAAGTTCAAGTTTCGTAAAGCACAGTCCGGTCAGGAACTTGTTGAGGAGAATCCGTTCCGGCCCTTCCATTGAATGAGCCGAGTCATTGAGAGCTGCGAAAAATGTGTTGAATTCGTCAGGATTCAGATAAGACCGCACCGCATCATTTATGCCGCCGTAGTAGGGGAGTCCGTATTTGGATTCTGTGGCCTTGCGTTCGAGATTGTCGTAGTATTTAAAGATAACGTCGTGTGTCTTGGGATAGTGCATCTTAAGGTAGCGGTGGGTCAGGTCGCTGACTTGCAGATCGGGGTTGATCAACAGCGATGAGAGCACGAAGGTCTGCATCTGGTCAAATGTAGAGTAGTCATAGCCGCTTCCGTTGATAAACACGCCCTTAACGCCGTGATTGCGGTATAGCTTTATCCGCTCCGCCATGAGATTCAAGCATGGGAAAGGCGTCAGGTAGTCATCGAAGTTGCGCCCATAGTCCCAAATGTAGATGAGGTCTGTCACGCGTTTCCAGTCGTTGATTGTGCTGATGAAGTCGGCCACCTTGTCCGTATCCCCTTTCAAGGGATAGCCGATTGCGCTTATCATCACTCCCACGTTGGATGGCAGACGTTTGTATGGCGGATTCTTTGTCGAGAGATATGACGATACGAAAAATCTGTGCTTCGGGAAGCGTCGTGCCAGCCTTTCAGCCATCGCTGTCACGGCCGGCGATGCATCATCCCGGGTGTTGCCGATTGACAGGCATTGCTGACACTGGCACACTATCGGACTGTCATCAGGCATGATCAGGAACTTCACGCCGAGATCTTCCGAATCGCCGTATTTGTCCATGATATAGTTTTCGGCGGATTTGTACAGTAGTTCCGAAGAAAAACACAGTTGCCCTGCTTTGCGCACTCCTCCCACTTCGGCCTTGGCTTCCTCAGGGAGCTTGTCGCCGAGACAGCCTCTCAGATTGTGTCCCCACAATCCCCAGTCGGTATCGACATTGTGCGAAGCCGTCATGGGCAGCATTTCAAAATCCATGTTGGACGGCGAGTATATTCCGCGATATTCAAAGGCAAAATTGCTTTTGACCGGATTCATCTCAATGACTGAGGGATTAAGCCCTTCATTGCTGATTCGTCCATCCTTTTCAGAGGCGTATGACATGAATTGATAGAGAAGCCATAACGCGGTGCTTTTGCGTTTTCCCTTCAGTCGTATCTCGTCATTGCCGGTGTCTATTGAATATTCATGTTGCATTGTCGGATCGACGCCGATCTTCACTTCCAGCACATGATCGGCAGCCGGATTGTTGTTGTGTTTCACTACGAGTTCCGGTTTGGCCACCTGCTTGCTGAAATGGTCATACATGTATGCCGACAATTCCACATCCTGTTCGCTGTCATCGTTGCAAGGCAATATCCAATATGCCTGATATTCACGATAATCCCGAATAGATCCGATGCTCATGCAGGATGGCGCGACAAAAACTATAAAGAGCGCGAGCCATAAACATTTTTTATGATAGACTGGCATATTCCTTTGTGAGATTTCTTTGGTTAGAATGAGATGTATAATTGTCCTGAAATATTGAATAGGTTGCGATAGTTGTAGAGCGTTCCTTCACTGTAGTCTGTTTTAGAGCCTGTGCGGTAGTTGTTCTGGTTATAGAATGTCTGCCATGACCCTAAAACGCCTATCGTGATGTTTTTGTTGAGCATGTATGTGCCGCCCAGCCCTACCGATGTGTTGAGCTTGGAGAATGATCCGGGCATTGCGTTGTCGATCATGTTTACTTCCGGTGCCGTGCCGGCCGACATCAGCGTGTAGATGCTTGTCCGGCGGTCGGTCAGCGGGAAATAGCGTCCTCGTGCGGTCACGTTGACATAGAACGATGACAGCATGTAGAATAGATCGGCGCGTCCGTCAACAGAGAAATCGCCCAGCTCTTTTGTTGCTCCCACCTTGGCCGAGAACAGATTGATGTAATCCTTGATCCAGCGGCTGAAACTCCATGCGCCGCCGTTTGGCGCGCCTTCTTCGTCAACCCATTTGAATTCCTTGTCGAAAGTTTCAATCCGGCGGTACGACAGTCCGAAATCAATGCTCCAGTCATTTTTCAACTGGCGTGTCGCGCCGATGTTGACGGCAATCTGCGGGAAGTATTTGTTGGCCCATCCGGCCGAAATGCTTCCGCTCCAGTTATGGTCGAATTTATGAGCCCAGTCGGCCATGAGCTGAATCCCCACGCCGCCGGGCAATTGGGAGTCAGGGTCAGTGCCGGTGTCAGAGCCGTCGTGCCCTGCATAGTTCATGTGGCCGCCGTAGGTGTTATTTTCTGTCCGATGCTCATAAGAGGCCGTTGCCACGGCTGTTATTATATCTATTTCTCCATAGCGCTCCATTTCTCCATAGCGCCCTTGCAGATATTCCAGGCCGATCGTATTGTTATAGTTGTGTTGCCGCAGTCCGTTGAGATGTCGGATGAAGCCGGAGGCTTCAAGCATGCTCGGCTGATATTTCGACTGATAGATATATGCGGAATCATACTGGTGTTTGGCTTCAAATGCCAGCCCTTTGGTATATAGCAGTTGCCGGTTGTCGCTGTCCCAAATCAGAGCCGAATCGACAACTGCAATTGCAGAGTCGGCCTCATGATCTTTCAACATTCTGAGAGCCAGCATTTCCGAGTTTTCGGAATGTGCGCCCACAAGAAATTCGTTGGCTGAAAGGGAGTCAAGCAGCGGCCTGACGAGACCGATGGCTTTCCTGTATTTTTTATCGCGGGAATATCCGCCCGCCTGCTTCAGCAGGAAGTTGATATCTTCGGGATACATGGTGCGGGCATGCTTCACGTAGCGGTCATAGTCATTCGGCAGTTTCAGAATGTCGGTCAGGGTGATTGCGTAGCGGAGGCCGTCAGACGATGATGGGTTGTACGTCAGCAGCTTGCGCGTCTCCTGATATGCGTTCTGCACCGCTCCGTTCTCTATCAGCGACTTGATGTAGGGTGTTGCGATCTCCTCGTAAACTCCGATTATCGTAAGTCGGCCGATTGAGTCCGGTGTCGGCTTGTCAAGCGTGTCGGCAACGAATTCAAGCGCAGCCCGGGGATTTCCCGAAGCGTTGAGTATTTCGGCGCGTTTGTTGACATAGCCCGGAGCATTCGGATATTTCGCGTGAATGTCTTCGGTGACCGTGAGGGCTTCCGGCCAGCGTCGCGTCTTGTAGTAGCAGGTATATAGCCTGTTGAATGCCGCCATGCGCACTTCTTCTTCCGTTGAGGCGTTCAGGATCAGGGTCAGCGGTTCTATTGCTCCGGCATAGTCGCCGGTGTGCATTGCGTTGGCCGCCTCATCCAGTTTCCATTGCGCCAGTTCTGACACAAAATCCTGATTTTGAGGTTGCATTTCGTGTAGGCTCATAATGCGTTGCCGTGCCTCCGGACGGTTGCCAAGCCGCTTGTGGACCAGATATTCTTTATAAAGCAGATCAACCGTGTTGCCTTTCCGCTTCCGGGCTTCGGCTATGTAGTAGAGCGCATCTTCGTCATAGCCCCTGGAGAATGAGGTGTTCAGCAGATAGTCGAGGGCTTCCTGCGTGTGGCGTGTGCCGTAGATGCGTCCGTAGAGCGAGTAAGGATCGCGGCGTGCTTCTCCGCGTGCCTCCTCTAATTCAATTGCCGAATAGAGGGAGCGCAGCCAGGGTGCCGGATTGGTGCGCATGCGTTCCGATATGAACGCCAGAGCTTCCGGATATCGGCATGCCTCGGCCAATATCCCGGCTTTTTTCCTGACGAGATTCTCGCTGTTGGGAATCCGCGCTGCTCCTGCCCCGGCAACGCGGATCGCATCTTCCATGTCGCCTTGCTGTAGCAGCAGATTGACCAGATCAACATAGTATGCTTCCTGTTTCGGATTGTGTTCTATCAGATCGCGGAGTGAAGAGATGGCCTCATCGCGCTTGCCTTTGCTCCGTTGCGTCTCATAATGGTCCTCCATCCTTTTCACCAGTTCGCTGTTCAGGGTGCTGTCGTTGGGGTAGATCTGGCAGATGCGTCGTAGCAGATGGTCGGCCTGAACATAGTTGCCTTGCTTTTTGTAGAGATTGATTTTGCGTTGCCATAGGCCTTTCCAGTAAGGATTGACCTCCAACAGCTCATTGACATAGCATATAGCCGATGAATAGTTGCCGGTCTGTTCCTCGACATCGACCAGCATCTGTTTGGCTGCTACATTGCCTTTGTCATCCTTGATTGCCCTGTAAAGATAGAACCTTGACTGGTCATAGTTTTTCTTGCGGAGGAGATATGCGCCTTTAAGCTCATTCAGGCCTGACACATCGGGATAATGTTTCAGACCCTCATCGACAAATGATATCATTGTTTCGAGGTCGCCTTTCTTCTGTGCTGCTCTGGCGGCACTGTCATAGTAGTCAGGCGGCTGCACGTCACCATTGTCAACACCGGCCGATGCCCACAAACAGAATATTGCAGTCAATGCTATGGATGTCAGTAGAAAGCGGTTGAATGTCTGGTTCATAATTCAAATGATAACGTTGTTTAATCTGTTCCGTCTCCGGAATTCATGATGCCCGAAGCTGATGCCATTGTTGCAGCTTCATTGTCGCTGTTGTCCGGCTTGTTGCCTAAGTCGTCCTGTCCGGCCGGCCCATCGTCCTGTTCCTCGGAATTGTATTTTTTGCGTGACATATTGCCCCACGATGCCTTTCTTCCGATAAGGTGGCTGAAATAGCCCTCCAGTGAGAACAACATGATCAGGGGGTGATACAGAAACGGCTCAAGAAATGCGGCCACAAGCATATACAGGTAGGAGCGTTTCTTGCCATAGGTGATGCCGCAGATGTAGTCATAAAAGCAGGTGATGAACACTACTGCCCAGCAGAATCCTACGATGGAGGCCAGTATGATCCATACCGTGCCCCAGTTGATGGCACCTGTGAGTGCATAGTAAATTGTCATTATAAGTCCTGTGAATTCAATGATCGGGGCCAGGAATTCCAGCAGGACTAGATAAGGAAGCGTTATCAGCCCAAGCCGCTTGTAAGCCGGATTGAAGATCATCTTGCTATAGTTGAAGACAGTCTGGATCAGTCCTCGTCCCCAGCGCACTCGCTGTCGGTGAAGCACCGGGATGTTTGGCGGCCCTTGCGTCCAGCAGCAGGTCTCCGGGATCTGCACAATATGGTATTCCCGACCGGATTCGCAGCAATATGCGATCATGCGGACCACTATGTCCATATCCTCGGCAAAGGATTTCGACGAATATCCGCCGATGTTGATCACAACTTCCGTGCTGAAAAGGCCATAGCCGCCCGACACGTTAGGCATTGCATTGATATAGCTCCAGGCCATCTTCCCGACAAAGAACGAGCGCAGATACTCGACCGATTGAAAAAGGGGCGATGGCGTCTTGGGGATTCTGCGGGCTTTGATCTCGCCGTGTTCGATCTTGCAGCCGTTGTTTATGGCCATAGCTCCGGACACGGCTATCACGTTGTTTTTGTTCAGCACCGGAGCGATACATTTGAGAATCGCATCTTCCGAAAGGATGCAATCCACATCGGTGTTTACGAAATACGGATATCTGACAACGTTGAGCGCGGCGTTTATTGCATCGGCTTTTGTGCCGCCATTCTCCTTATCGACCACTGTCAGGGATTCATATCTGGGATCTGTGGATCGAAACAGTCTGTGGACAGGCTTGCAATAGACTTTCCGGTGATACATGTAGGGGATTTCTACCAGCGAAAAGTGGTCGATGAGATTTTCCAGGGTTTTGTCCTTTGAGCCGTCATTGACTATGATAACCTCAAACTTGGGATATTTTTGCTTCATGAATGACTCCACGCAATCCACAATGACATTCTCTTCATTATATGCCGGTGCCACAATCGACACCCCCGGCAGATACGGATTCTCTTTCAGTGTCGAGTAGCTCCCGGCGTACTTGTTTGCCCGATTGCGCTTTATCATCAGGTAGGCAAGCACGCATAAGCACACGTAGGATGCAATAATCAGCAGTGTGTAGAAGAATACCCAGTAGCCGAATATGTAATCAAGCAATTCTTTCATAATCAAACGTGTATTCCGAGTCAAAATCTTTTTCGATCAGCGGATGTTTCACATGTTGGATAATTTTCATTTCATCGTCTGTCGCACATTCCTCCAATTGGGCAAAGAGGTCTTTGCTGTCGGCATTATAGTTCCACATGCATGCCAGGGCGGTCTCTCGGCTCATGTCTGACAGTGCATGCTCATAGGCCAGAAGGAAAAAGCCCACGCGCTGTCCGGATTTTATCTTGTAGAGCGATTTCAGAATCTCGCATTTGAGATATTCGCTCTGGTTTTTGTAGGCGTTGACAAGCGCGCCCTCCAGCTCTTTGTCTTTTATGATTCCGGATGCCACGATGGCGGCATAGCGGGTTTCCGGCTCGGGCGAATTTATCTGGTTGATGATCGCTTCCTTGTCATACGTCCCCCAGTATGCATTTTCGAGAATCAGAAACGCTCTCATCCTTCTGTCGGTCTGGTTCTCTATCATTGCTGTGAATGCCGGCATCTCAAGATTCTGAAGCTTGTGCTGCTTGAACAGTTCATGCAGCTCGATGCCGATGGCCGGGGTGTATTTGATATGCCGTCCTTCCTCCAGATACCGGTATGTGTTGTGGTTGGATGAGTGCATGAACGAGAGGCGTGCCTCCTTGCGCAGATTCTGATGCTTGTGGTTCAACATCTGGCTCAGAAGCGATTCGGGGATGCCGATCTGTAGCAGCTTGGCGGCGTTTAGAACGTAGATGCGTTTGGTGATGCCTTTGAAATGAACCACGTATTCTATAAAACTGTCAAGGCTCAGAATCGAGAAAATCTCCTTGATGACGTCGCCTTTTCTGGCTCTTCCGTAGCGGTCGGTGTCGCTTGTCGGATCTTTGCTTTTCAGATAGAGCAGATAATCCAACCACACTGAGGCCTTCCAATGGCTTAGCGCCTTGTCGTTGTGCTCCACGCGCCGAACAATATCCTCGATATCTGCTCTTTCAACTTTTTCGTGGTCCCGTACTATTCGTGTCAGGTCTTCATCGCATTTTTTCAGGATGCGCTTCTTGTAGCGTCGCTCTTTTCGGCGTTTTAAGATAATTATGATCCATGATAAAATGATGATTGTTATCCCCACACATGACAGGAAGGTTATGCAGAACGCCATTCTGACAACGAATGGATAGTCTGTGAATCGGACAAGGAAGAAATAGTAGTAATACCGGATAATCTCCCAATCATAGAACTCCACCTCGGTGGGGCTATATGCAGCCGCAACAAGTGCTATTGGCATTAATAGACATGCCAATAGCACAATGCTGCGTTTTATGTGCCGTCTATGGTTTATAGACATTGTATTCTTTCATGTTCACTCCTATTGCCGGCGGTCATTCTGTCTCGTTGTGGCAATCGGCTGATGGGAGCGGATTTATTACTATTAGGCCAGTGGCTTGATGTGGATCGAAACGTGTACGTAGGGCGTCTGTCCCGCTCCTTGAATGGCTTTGAATGCCGACACGGTGACATTATATTCATCGCCCGGTTTGCTGATCACTTCTCCGTTCTGTGCCGTTCCCATCAGATAGCATCCTTCAACGGCTTGCTCAAGCGATGTGAATCCGAATTCGTCATAGGTCAGCGCTTCGATCCTGACATTGCCGTCTTTGTCATTGACTTTCTTGCCCGGCCATAGATAAACTTCGAGTGTGAATATGCCGTCGGCTGAAATGTAGGGCACTTCCTGTCCGTAGTAGGGCGATTTCGGGTCTTTGCACTTCTCAACCTTGTTGGAATATTCCTTATACATCGCTGCTACATTGGCAATGCTGATCACCGGATTTTCGCCAAGTGTGACAACCAGATATTTATCGGGTGTTGCGGTCTGGTATGCCGGATCGATGTCGCCGTTTGCAATGTCAACATAGAGCATGTCGCCATTGTGGATGGCAAAATCATCGGGCTGGACAACGTATTCGCTCTTAAGATCTATTGGAATCTTGATCTCGAACGGTTCTTCAGGTTCGGGTTTAGGCTCCGGTTTGTCGGGTTTGTCGCCCGGGTTGGGGTCGGGTGTGATCCCGCTGACATCTTTACAGGGATTGTGGATCTCGCATGTCCAGTCGCAATCCACTACGAATTTTTTGCAGATCACCTGACCGACTATCGTGCCGCCTGTGCGCATTGTTATGGTGGCGTTGGGGGCATACACGTTGCCTGACACGAATGATCCCTCGATGACTATGTCGTGCGTGACAATGTAGGTCACCTTGTTGCCTATATTCCTTCTCCCATCGGCAAATTCGCGGCCGTATTGACCGAGTTGCGTGCCAACCGGACAGCCCCATTGCAAATCGGTGTCGAGTAGTTTGTAGGTATATGTCTCGCCGTTGATTTCGCAGGTATAGACTCCGTTTTCGTCCATGTTGGCGAGGGCGTAATCCGCTATTTTCTCTGCGTAGGCAAATGCCGGATCGAAATCTTCGTCAGTCCAGCTGCGGTCGAGTTTCGCGCCGCCCCAGTTGAAGTTTTGGCCGATACCTTCCAGAACGGTTGACTCCTTCATGGCGACATAGTCGGACGGTGAATTGGTGAATTCCCCACCTTGCCCCGGTTGAGAGGTCTTTTTCAGTGTGTAGCGTACGGCAACCGGACATTCCACATGTTCATTGGCTTTAAACAGGATATCATTGGCAATAAGTCCGAACGCCTGCCATTTCCCTTTGCGCTCCGAGGTGGTGGATCCGGCGCTGAATGTCACCTTGCCGTTATCACCCACATTGTAGGCGATGTTTGCCACCTGTTGGCTTGGGCTGTCTGTCTCGACCTGGCCGGGGATGGTCATATCCTCATCGGATGAGCATCCGGCAAAGGCAAGCAATAATGCCGGTGCGAGTAAAAATTTCAAATTCATAAATTCCGTTAGATTATTCGTTTAGTTGTTCGCTTACAAATATTTTGCAAAGTTATAGTATTTTTCGTTAAAATAATGGCTTTTTCTTGCTGATTTTTAGTGGGGGGGGGTAAGTTGCTGGTTATTAATTTTTTAATTTTGCAATTTTATAAAAGTAGCGACAACGCCGCATAAATAGCCGGTTCTCCCATTGTCCGGCAGTCATGATGCAGACCGGAAGTGTCGCTGTCAGGCGCGTTCTATCGACCGCTGGTAGAGCATGATATTGTCTGGCGGTTTCCGAGAGAATTAAGTTAAACTTTGTAAAAAGCACAATAAATCCCTAACCACTTTCATGCAAAATTCAATATCTTTGTTCGGTTGAGGTGTGCCTCGACCCTACCGGAGATGAGGGTATAGACCCGAAGAAACTTTTTGATATGCTTGCGCCGTTCCCGTAAGGAGCGGCGCAATTTTTTTATTTATTCCGAAAGATTTGTAACTTTGCAAGCCTAAGGGCTATGGCCCGCTTATGTTTAACTAAAACCCAATATTTTGGATATAGACCCTTTACCTGTCTGCGATACTTTTTGCTCTATAATGGCTGTTATTGCCGCCGATTTCTCGTTAGGGCAGATAATCGCGCTTCTCTGCGCTTTGGCGGCTTTGATGATGTCCGCATTTGTTTCCGGTAGCGAAATCGCCTTTTTTTCTCTCGAACCGTCTCAGCTGGAGGATCTTGATGAAGATTCCAAGGGGCGGCGCATTCTCGATGTGGTGCATCAGCCGGAGCGTCTTCTGGCCACTATCCTGATTGCCAACAATCTTGTCAATGTGACAATTGTCGTGCTGTGTAATTTTGCTCTCGGGCCGGTGTTCGACGGCATGTCGCCGGTGATGAGTTTTATTCTGCAAACGGTTCTTCTGACTTTTCTTATCCTCTTGTTCGGTGAGATTCTGCCAAAGCTCGTTGCAAACTCCAACAATATGCGATGGGCGCGGTTTGCGATCGGCGGCATTGGCGCGATGATCAGCTTGTTTCATCCCTTGTCCTCGATCCTTGTCAGAAGCACGGGGCTGGTTAAGCGCGTTGTGTTAAAACGTCAGCATGATGTCACCACCGATGAACTTTCCAAGGCCCTTGAAATCACCGATATGAAAGCTTCCGATGATAAGGAGATGCTTGAAGGAATACTCCGCTTCGGCGACACAACGGCAGCTGAGGTCATGACGCCGCGCGTTGATATGACTGATATTGAGATCTCGTGCAGTTTTGACGAGGTGATGCATATTGTGTTGGATAGCGGCTACTCGCGGCTGCCGGTCTATAAGGAGAGTCAGGACAACATTCAGGGCGTGTTGTATTCGCGCGATCTGTTGCCGTATATCGGTAAGGCCGACTCCGATTTCGATTGGCGGAAATTGCTTCGCAAGCCCTATTTCGTGCCGGAATCGCGCATGATCGATGATCTGCTGGAGGATTTCCGCGGCCGTCATCTCCACATGGCCATCGTTGTCGATGAGTTTGGTGGAACGCAGGGCATCGTGACTCTGGAAGATGTGCTGGAGGAGATTGTGGGGGATATCAATGACGAGTACGATGTGGAGGAGACGACATACAAGCGTCTGCCGGATGACACCTATATTTTTGAAGGGAAGACCATTCTGAGCGAGTTTTTCAGAATAACCGGTCTTGACGAGGAAGACTATGAGGCGGTGACGGCCGACTGTGAGACGCTGGCGGGAATGTTGCTCGCTATCCGCGGGGATTTCCCGAAGGAAAAGGAGTCGCTGGTCTATGGTCGCTGCCGGTTTTTGATTCTCGATATAACGAACCATCGTATCACCTCGGTGCGGGTGAAGGTCATGCCCGACATTCAGGAGTCTTAGCCTTGAAAATGACGGAGTTCAGACATATCGTTAAGGCTATGGTCCGCTTCGTTGCCGGATGCGCGCTGCTTTCGGCGGCTTTCGCTTGCTGCCGCTCCGGAGAGGTGCGGCAGGATGGCGCAGTTCCGCGTCCGCCGGCATATCCGCGCTTGCAGCTGTATGACACGCTCTATGTCGATGCCGGACTTCCTGCGGGGTTTGTGGTCAATGCAGGTGCGGCCGTAGCGGATGTGACGCCAGAAGAGAAGACTGGACCAGAAGCTCCCCGATGGATCGACATTTCCTATCCGGTCTATGGCGCTGTCATGCATTGTTCGTTTATTCCGGTAGATGACGCGTCGGCGGAGGCGGTGGCCGCAAACCGCTATGAGCGTATGATGATGAATCTCGGGGATAACTTTGCGGAGCAGACGGAGATAGAGTCCCCGGGGGGCTACCGTACGCAGGTTGTGATAACCGCCGGCCCGACAATGACTCCGGTTCAGTTTCTGTCGTGCGGCCGTGACTGGGTGATAAATGGCGCTCTGACGTTTGACAGGGAGATTCACTCGGCCGACTCGGTCATGCCGGTGTTGGAGGCTGTGCGCCATGATATGATATATGCGTCACGCTTGCTGAAATGAACATGGAGCAGTTAGGGTTTCCCATAGAAATAGGAGCTACGCGGATCTACGGCATCGCGATTCCGGCTGCCGATTCCGTAAGTGACCGCCGCGCCGCTGAGCGTTCGGCTGTCAGAGCCCTTGTTGAAGAGGCGTTTGGCAGGGATGCCGTGCTGGAGCATGACGCGCATGGCGCGCCCTATATAAAGGGCGCGGATGTTCATATTTCCGTCAGCCACGGTGCGGGATATGCGCTGCTGGCGGTCAGTCATGACGGCCCTGTCGGGGTTGACATAGAGGCTTATCGGCGTTCGTTGCCGCAACTTGCCCCGCGTTTCATGGAGGGCGCGGAGTTGGCGGCCTACGGTTCGTCATCGACAACGATACTGAAAGCATGGACCGCAAAGGAGGCTCTGTTTAAGGCTGTCGGCAATCCGCTGCTGACGGTCTCCGCGATCCGTCTGCCTGATGATGTCTCATCCCGGATTGTTGAGGTTGAAGGGGCGCATTATCGGCTGTATTTTATTGCCCGCGAAAGCTTTGTGATCGCATTGGCCGAGAAAACCGAAAATATTCGGTGACTGTTGCGGTTTTTTACCGTTGCGGATGTTATATTTGCAGTAGTAAAAATCGCTTAATGGGTAGTAGAAATGGCAGACATAAACAGCAGTGAGATCATAGGGCGCATAAAGTTTCTGATAGACACTATGGGTATGTCGCAGGGGCAGTTCGCACGCAGGCTTGGCATTGATCCGGCCAATATATCGAAGCATCTCAACGGTAGGCTGCCCATAACTAACGGCCTTGTCAACCGGATAGCCGTGGATCTGGGCGTATCAAAGCATTGGCTTGCGTCAGGGGAGGGCGTGCCGTTTCCAAAATCGGCTGATGATAGGGATAATACCACTCCGGTCTATGACATTGACGTGACCGCAGGAAGCCTTGAGTTGTCGCGCGAATTCACATCCGACAGGATTATAGGATATGTCAATATCCCGGAAGTGCGCCGCGGGACTTCGATTGTCCGCGTCAACGGCGACAGCATGATGCCGGCGATATACGATGGTGCGTTTGTCGCCATCCGGCCTGTCACGGATGTCTCGTGTATCTTCTGGGGGCAGATATATGTCGTTGTTCTTGACGATTTCCGCGTTGTCAAATATGTGCGCCGCCACCCCGATCCATCGATGGTCATTCTGCATAGTGAAAATCCGCTTTATGACGACATGGAGATAGAGCGGTCGAAGATAAGGAAGCTGTATATTGTCGAGTCTATTTTAAATGTGAAGATACAATGCTGAAAAAACTGCTGGCAATTTTCATGCTCTCGCTTCTGTTTGTCCCTGCCGCTGTTGCCCGGACGGATATTAAGGTTGCAGAGGCGCGTGCCGACCGTTTCTTCCATTATCGCGAATGGATCAGTGCCGGAGCTTTATATGCCATGCTGCTTGGGGAGAAACCGGCTGATGCCACATATTGCAGCCGCGCGATCGTGGCGGCGGGCATGCTTGGCGACACCATACAGCAGCTCCGGTTGACGGATCAGGCTCTTGATGCGCACATGCCGGTCGATTCGCTGTTCGGATCAGTGGAGCGTACGAGTTTCTCGGTCGGGCAGACATCGCTCTACGAACGATATCTTCTTCTGACAAAGCAACATTCGCCCTGGCTGACACGCGTGGTCGATGCCTATCTTATGGAATATTACGCTTATCGCAAAGATCCGGACGGAATGATTGCCTACAGTAAGATCATGCTTAAAGGAAATCCGGATGACGAACGGTTTCTCTACACGCTTGCACAGGGCTATCTGCTCAGCGGAATGACCGATGATGCGCTAGGCGTCTATCGTCATATCGTGCAGCTCAATCCTCGTTCGATTGAAGCGATCCTTTATCTGGCCAATTTTTATTACCGCACTGCCGAATCTGATGCGATGGCGGCGGCTGAGGCTCTGGCTTATTTCAGACAAGCCTTTCAGATACATCCAACCCCCTACGTCGCCGCCGCCCTCGACCGCCTGCAAACCCTCAACCACCCTGATTAATCATCTAAGATTCAACTATTTGGTACGGTCGAGGCATGCCTCTACCTTATCTCAACACTCTCAAAATCAGTTATTTGG